>CAILXE010000195.1 GCA_903838095.1 uncultured Chlorobiaceae bacterium | reverse complement strand
GCATCACCTTCAGAAGAGCCGCCCGAAAAACTGTAAATGTATTGCTTGCTGGCAGCCGTTTTGTTGGTAGTCTCAGATTTTGGCATGATTTTCAGGAGTAATTATGTTTGTTTCACCCAAAAAAACTGGAGCAGATGGTGATAAAACAGGTGAAGTTGACTATTTTTATTAGAATTGAAATTTAATAAAAACCACATGGAAAAACTACCTGAAAGGATATTGATTCTTATTTATTATGGGAATTGAGCCCTTTGTCATTCTTTTGCAGATTCTGCGTCTTGCTGTTCCTTATGTTTTAACCTCTGTCGGGGCAACATTTTCTGAACGGGGAGGCGTGGTCAATCTTGCTCTTGAAGGCATGATGCTTGTTGGCGCATTCGGTGCCGCTTTTGGCCAATATCGCACCGGCTCTGCTTTCATGGGGATTATTATGGCTCTGCTCTGTGGTCTTGGTGTGGCACTGCTTTTTGCCTTTATTACGGTGACTCTCAAAGCCGATCAGATTGTTGCCGGTATAGCTGTTAATATTCTTGTTATGGGTGCGACTCGTTTCGGTCTCACTCTTCTTTTCGGAAGTTCCATGAATTCGGAGCGGATAGCCGGTATTGAGGTAGCCTCTCTTTTTATGGATCCGCTTTTTCTTGTGGCGATTTTTTCTGTCGTTGCTGGCCAACTGCTGTTGTTCAGAACACCTTATGGGCTGCGTTTGCGGGCAACAGGAGAAAGTGCAGCAACTGCTGACAGTGCCGGAGTCAATGTTGACCGCATGAGGTATTCCGGAGTGCTTGTTTCAGGGGCGCTTGCTGCTCTCGGGGGGGCCTTCCTTGTTTTTCAGCAACACACCTTCACGGATAATATGTCTGCTGGTCGGGGATATATCGCTCTTGCGGCCATGATTATCGGTAAGTGGACTCCGGCAGGCGCAGCGATTGCAAGTTTGTTGTTTGCAGCCACTGAATCAATGGAAATCTTGTTTCAGACAGGCTGGATTCCTTCGCAGTTGGTACAGTCAATGCCCTATGTCATAACGCTTGTTGTCCTTGCCGGTTTTGTCGGCAAAGCGTCAGCTCCGCGAGATTCGGGCATTCCCTTTGAGAAGAACCGCAGATCAGAGTAGGGCAAAGGCGTGATAAAATCGTGTCAAGAAAAAAGGATACCGACTCTTTTTGGCTCAAGGCCTATGGTTTCTCGCTTCATTCCAATACCAGATAAAAGTTATTTTTGCTGTTGTGTTATTCTGTTTTTTTTCTTTCTGTATTACAATGAAGCTGTCCTGTCCAATGTTTTTATTCCGACATTCATTATGATTACTCCCAAAGAGACCCTCCTTTTGCTTATTGATGTGCAGGGCAGACTTGCAGAGGCTGTTTTTCAGCCTGAGGAGGTGGCCAAAAACATAAGCAAATTGATCAGGGCATGCACGATTCTTGACGTGCCGGTTCTCGTGACTGAGCAGTACCCGAAGGGACTTGGCCACACTATTGATGCGCTGAAAGAGTTGCTGCCAGGAAATCTGCCTGTTGAAAAAAAATCATTCAGTTGTTGCGGTGCTCCGGAGTTTATGAAGCAGCTTCGGTTATGCAAGCGAAACGATATTCTTGTTGTGGGCATGGAGACCCATGTCTGTGTCTACCAGACCTCTGTAGAGCTTCTTGAGTTTGGCTACAATGTTCATCTGGTCACTGACGGTGTTTCATCAAGAACGGCAGAGAACAAAAATATCGGCATTCGCTGTATTGAAAAAGCCGGCGCATCTCTTACCAGCACTGAAATGGCTGTTTTTGAATTATTGCGCGTGGCCGAGGGAGAGAAATTCAAGGCCATCTCCAGCATTGTGAAAGAGTAGTGAGCTCCTGTTGCGGCTGCAATGATGATCATGCAGCGGCTTCAGAATATCGATGGCAACCGATCCGTATCAATCATTATTGAGAACCGCTTTCAGCTTCGACTTCACGATTTCCTCTCCTTCAAAGATATCCGTTGCGATTTTCAGATAATAACAGGGCCGTGAGGTAATGATGCGAATAAGTTCAGGACGTCCGAGCATCCGGAAATAGTCTTTTTCTGTTGTAATAATGCTCAACCCTTTTTCTTCGGCTTCTTGTCGGACAGCTTGTAGTTTTTTTGCACTGTATGGCTCATGATCGTGGAAAAAGCGGTGGGCAACGACGTTTATGCCCTCATTGACAAGGCTTTCGACAAGGCTTTCGGGAGAGGCAATGCCTGCGAACGCAAGAACGTTAAGATTTTCAGGTGACGGGGCCTCTTCTGAAGTGTTTAATTCTCCTGAAAAACAGATCAGTTCTCCGATTTTCATGCGTGCTTTTACAACTGGTTGGCCGTTTTTTTCCAGTTCACGCATGATAACATCAGCGGTTGCCCTGTCGGTAATCTTGCTCAGCACAATCAAATCCGCCCTTGAAAGATTTTTTAACGGCTCTCTCAGACGGCCTTCCGGCAGCATTTTTGCCTTTAAAAAAGGTTCTGCTGCGTTGACGATGGCGATATTGAGATCCCGGTCAATCTGGCGATGCTGGAAGGCATCGTCAAGAATGATCACGGAGGGAAGCCTTTTTGCAAAGTGGTTTGCAATCCAGATGATGGCATCAGCTCTTTTTTTTGCGACAATCACAATGGCATCAGGGTTGTTCCAGGCGAGCATCGCAGTTTCGTCTCCAGCCTCCCTGCTGCTGAGAAAGATCCTCTGGCCGTCGGAGACAAGCTGAACTCCCTTTGACTCCCTCATGTAGCCTCGCGACACAATGGCCGGTTGGCAGCCTATTGAGAGATAGTACTTGACGACCCAGTCCACAAGAGGAGTTTTTCCGGTGCCTCCAGCCGACAGATTGCCGATTGAGACGACCGGAACAGGTGATTTCCATGATTTGAATATTTGTCGGTCAAAAAGCGCATTGCGAAACTGTACAATAACGCGATAGAGCAGTGCTGCAGGCCTGGAAAGTATAGACAACGATTTATGCATGAGTAAAACGCTCAGAAAGAATTTGGGAATAGTGGTGAAGCTCTTTTTCGCTTTTGAAGTCAGGAAGCTCAAGAACATGAAGCCTGATAAAAGTTTTGCTGAAAGGTTTGGGAATTTCAAACTGGTCCCAACTCTTGAGCATCCATTTTTTTGTATAGGTTATCTCTGCAAAAACAAGAGAGTACCTGTTTTTTGACGCTAACCGCAACAAGCCGTATTTGAACTGGTTGATCGGGCCTCGCGGTCCGTCCGGTGTCATGACAACAATACTGTCGTGATCGAGAGCTTCCTGTATTGAGCGCCGGACCTCTTCGCCTCCCCTTGAGCTTGATCCACGGATAAGCGCAAAACCAAGTCGGTCGAGAGTGTCGGCAAGTGTACGTCCATCTTGCGAGAGGCTTACCACAGCGGTAGTTTTTTGGGGGGAAAAAAGGATTTTGGCAAAAAGCCACCCGACAACCATTTTCCCGTGCCAGAACAGGATGATGGTCTTTTTGTCGCGCAACTGGTTCTGGTGGAGTGGCTGCGTTACCGATATCCTGAGGCTTGCATAGAGAAGCTTCAGGACGACAGGAATTATATAACGTGAAATCACCGGGGAAAGTGACATGGTGCCAGGGAATAATTGACAGTCGAGGAACAGGAAGGCTCCGAAATTAATTTTTTATTTGTTTACTTTACGCTTATTGCCTTCAATAAGATCGCTGTTTGTTTCAAATTGAAAGGAGGAAGTTAACAATCCATGTGGATAAACCACAGGGTGAAATATGGCCAATGTCCACAGAAAGAATCATGAAAATTTTGATTATAGGAAGCGGTGCGCGTGAACATGCCTTATGTTGGTCAGTTGCCCGCAGTGAGAGGGTGACTGAGGTTTTTGTCGCACCGGGTAATGGCGGAACAGCGCTTATGGGTGGCAAGGTGCATAATGTGCCGCTGAAAGCCACAGCGCTGGATGATCTGCTTCAGTTTGCAAAGGATAAAGAGATTGATCTGACGGTTGTCGGTTCAGAGCAACCGCTTGAACTGGGTATTGTTGATCTTTTTCGTGCGGCTCAGAAGCTGATCGTTGGGCCAACCAAAGCAGCGGCCCGTCTTGAGGCCAGCAAGCTCTTTTCCAAAGAGTTTATGGAGCGTCACGCTATTCCTACAGCCGGCTATCATGTTTTTCGGGATGCCCGGGCAGCAAACAGCTTTATCGGGCAGCAAGAGACCCTGTATCCGCTGGTGATCAAGGCAAGTGGTCTGTGTGCCGGAAAAGGGGTTTTTATTGTCTCAGACAAGGCGGAAGCGCAGAACGTCATCAGGGAGTTGTTTGAAGATCGTATTTTTGGCGATGCCGCAAACGAGGTGGTGATTGAGGAGTTTCTTCAGGGTCAGGAGGCAAGTGTTTTTGTGCTGACAGACGGACTCCGGTATAGGCTTTTTCTGCCAGCCCAGGATCACAAGCGCATTGGGGATGGCGATACCGGAAAGAATACCGGCGGTATGGGCGCGTATGCCCCGGCATCGCTGGTGACTCCAGAGGAGATGGAGAGGGTCGAGGAGCGAATTATCCGTCCGACTCTGCATGGTATGTCCGAAGAGGGTTATCCCTATACAGGTTTTTTGTATGTGGGATTGATGATTAACAGGGGAGAGCCTTTTGTTGTAGAGTACAATGCCCGTCTCGGCGATCCGGAAACACAGGTGGTGCTGCCTCTCCTGAAAAGCGATTTTGTTGCGGCTCTTCTGGCAAGTGTTGAGGGCACGCTCGGTGAACACCCTTTTGAGATGCACCGGAAATCGGCCACAACAGTTGTCATGGCTTCAGGCGGTTATCCTGATCACTATGAAACCGGCAAGCAGATAACCATCGCTGAAGATCTGGCTGCCATGGAAGATTGTCTGTTGTTTCACGCGGGCACGGTTTGTGAAGGACCCCGGCTCGTTACTGCCGGTGGCCGTGTTTTTTCAGTGACGGCATTGGGAGATACTCTCGGTGAGAGCATTGAGCGAGCATACAGTCTTGTTGAAAAAATCAGCTTTGATGGCGCATATTACCGGAAAGACATAGGCAAAAAGGCACTATAACATGAAGCTATTCCGCCGTAAATTTGAAATTATTCAGGAACAGGCAGTTCGTGAGTTGCCATACGAGTGTTGCGGCCTGCTCGTCGGAAAACAGAATAGTGATCACAGAGGCAACATCGAAAACATTGTTTATGAGGTTGCCCCTTGCAGAAACTGCCTCTATTTTGGCAAAGAGCAGGGTTTTGAGATAGCCCATCAGGAGTATCTTGATGTTGAGCGGGAGGCGGCAAGAGCCGGTTATGTTATTCTCGGCTCTTATCATTCTCATATCAATTCGCCCTCTATTCCCTCACTGCATGATGTGGATTTTGCCCATCCTGGCCATACGTTACTGATTATTTCAGTGATCAATGGGCTCCCCAGGGAGGTGACAGCATGGTTGAGACGCCAGTCGGGCGGATTTCACCAGGAGCAGATTCGTGTGGTCGAGTAGTTAGCTGTCGCAGAGGTGAACAAAACTCGTTGAATATTTTGTACATTATCTTTTTTTAGAAGCTTACCAAGTATTAAACCCCGAAAAAACGTGCCAAAGCGGGAAGATATCAAGTCGATTTTAGTGATTGGAGCTGGTCCTATCGTGATCGGTCAGGCCTGTGAATTTGATTATTCCGGTACCCAGGCGTGCCGGGCTCTCAAGGAGGATGGTTACCGCGTTGTGCTGGTCAACAGCAATCCTGCTACGATTATGACTGATATAGAATTTGCGGATGCGACCTATATTGAGCCGATTACTCCGGAGTATGTGCAGAAAATTATTGAACGGGAAAAACCTGATGCGCTCTTGCCAACCATGGGTGGGCAGACGGCACTCAATATTGCCGTCAGTCTGGCGGAATCGGGTATTCTTGAACGCAACGGAGTTGAACTGATTGGAGCCAAGCTTCGTGCCATCAGAAAAGCTGAAAATCGTGAGTTTTTCAGCGATGCCATGAAAAAAATCGGCCTTGAAATGGCCAAAGGTTATTTTGTTCGTAACGAAAAAGAGGCAAGAGAGGCGCTTGAAGAGATTGGTTTGCCGATTGTCATCAGGCCCTCATTTACGCTTGGCGGTACCGGTGGAGGTTTTGCTGAAACCAAGGCGGATTACTATGAAGCGGTTCGCAGAGGGCTTACCGAGAGTCCTATCAGTGAAGTGCTGGTAGAAGAGTGTCTGATTGGCTGGAAGGAGTATGAACTTGAGGTGATCCGCGATCTGGCCGATAATGTTATTATTGTCTGCTCTATTGAGAATGTTGATCCGATGGGTGTCCATACCGGAGACAGCATTACCGTGGCCCCGGCCCAGACGCTGACCGACCGTCAGTACCAGGAACTCAGGGATGCCTCAATCAGAATCATCCGCGAGATCGGCGTTGAGACGGGTGGAAGCAATATTCAGTTTGCCATCAATCCGGTCAATGGCCGTATTGTTGTTATCGAGATGAATCCACGGGTGTCACGCAGTTCAGCCCTGGCCTCAAAGGCAACCGGTTTTCCGATCGCCAAGGTTGCTGCAAAACTTGCTGTCGGGTACCGGCTTGATGAAATTCTCAATGACATAACCAAAACAACCCCGGCCAGCTTTGAGCCAACCATTGACTATTGTGTTGTCAAGATTCCTCGATGGGATTTTGAAAAGTTCAAAAACGTTGACGCCCGTCTCGGTGTGCAGATGAAGTCGGTCGGTGAAGTGATGGCTTTTGGCAGAAACTTCAGGGAGGCATTGCAGAAATCGCTTCGGGGTCTTGAAATCGGGCGCGCCGGTCTTGGCTCTGACGGCAAGGATGTCATGAATGTGCTTGATATGACTCAGCAGCAGAAAAAGTTTGCCAAAGAGGATATTCTTGAAAAAATCCGGATACCGAAAGCTGATCGTATGTTTTATCTTCGTTACGCTTTTCAGGCCGGAGCGACCATTGATGAAGTTCATCAGTCGACCGGCATTGATCCCTGGTTTCTTGATAATATTCTCCAGATTGTTGAGTTTGAAGATGAACTTCGGGCAATGGCTTCCGCAGACTGACCACCCATGGCCTATCTTGACCGAATATTAGAGCAGAAAAAGCGGGAAATAGTGGAGATCAAGGCGCAGAGGCCTGATCGTCATTATCAGGAATCGAAGGACTCTCTGGCTGTTACCCGTGATTTTAAGGCGGCTCTCAAGCGAACTGGTGGCGGGTTGCGGCTGATTGCCGAAATAAAAAAAGCCTCTCCGTCACGCGGGCTTATTGTCCACGATTTTGATCCTGTTGAGATGGCCCGTTGCTATGGCAAGCTTGGCGCAGCGGCCTATTCAGTGCTTACCGATCTTCTTTTTTTTCAGGGTTCGAACGATTATCTGCAATTGGTCAGCCGTTCATTTCCTCTGCCGGTACTGCGCAAGGAGTTCATCGTCGATGAATCCCAGATTTTTCAGTCCCGCCTGATTGGCGCGGATGCTATTTTGCTTATTGTGGCTGCGCTTGAGCCGTGCCAGCTTGGTGACTACATGCAGTTGGCCGCCGCTGTCGGTTTGCATGTGCTTGTAGAAGTTCATGACCATCGGGAGCTCGACATCGCTCTTGAAAAGGGAGCTGCGATCATCGGCGTCAATAACAGAAACCTGAAAGACTTTTCTGTTGATCTCCAGACCTCCGTTATGCTTCGCCCCTTTATTCCGTCAGGGACGATTGCTGTGGCCGAAAGTGGTATAAAAACATCCGCCGATATTGCCCTGATCGAGCAGGCATCGTTTGATGCTGTGCTGATTGGCGAGGGGCTTCATATCAGCCCCGAGCTTCGCGGTATTACCTGGTCATAGCCCTGATTTTAGCTGCGGTGGCGGCCGGGTCTGCGGATTTGAAAAATGCGGTGCCGGCGATCAGCGCATCGGCACCTGCCGAGACTACCGCCTGTGCATTTTCTTCTGTGATTCCTCCATCGACGGCAATGACCATCTGCGGATTTTCCTGCAAGCGCATGTCGTGCAGCAGCCTGATTTTTCCAATTGATGACGGTATAAATTTCTGTCCGCCAAAACCGGGATTGACCGACATCAGCAGCACAAGATCAAGATCAGGAAGAATGGCGTCAAGTGTCGAAAGCGGTGTTCCGGGATTGATTGAGACACCTGCTTTTACTCCAAGACTTTTAATGAACTGAATTGTACGGTGCAGATGGGGACATGCTTCCTGATGCACGGTAATCTGGTGTGAACCCGCCTTGACAAAATCCTCAATGAAACGATCCGGATCGGAAATCATCAGATGCGTGTCGATGATCATTGGCGTGCATGAAGCAACCGCCTGAACGATGAAAGGGCCAAAAGTGATGTTGGGGACAAAGTTTCCGTCCATGATATCGCAGTGCATCCAGTCGGCACCTGCTGCTGAAGCAATCTCAATTGCGCGTTCAAGATGGGTAAAGTCAGCCGAAAGAATTGATGGAGCCAGAAGAGTGGAGGGTGATGGCATGATGATACTTTCTTTGTCGTGAAAAAAACTGATCGAGCCAAATAATTAAAATGCTTCGCCAATTCCAAAATTGAACGTGCATTTACTGAGATCCAGCGTTGAAAAACGCCATCGTTTTACTTCGGCAGGATCATGGAGTTTGTAGGCAAAGTCAAAACGAAAAGGGCCAATCGGTGACCCTATTCGCAGCCCTACACCTGAGTCAAGGGCAAAGTCTCTGGTCAATGAGCCAAGGCTGAAGGCGTATGGCCCGGTTCTGTCCCAGATATTTCCGATATCGGTAAAGAAGGTTACTCCTGAAGACTGATTGAACAATCTGAAAAATTTGAGTCGGTATTCCAGGCTGAGCTCAAGCTTGATGTCAGCGCCGAAATTTGCAGCCACCTCACTGGGGCTGTTCCCTGGCCCGAGGGTATTGAACAGCCAGCCTCTCATGCTGTTTGCTCCGCCGGCATAGAAACGGCGCTCTTCAGGGGTTGCTTCAGCCTTGCTGTAGGGCGCCATCCATCCTATGCGTCCTTTTCCCGCAAGTTGGCTGTGAGGAGAAAAGTTTTTGGCAAAGCTGGCGCCGGTATCAAGTTTTATGTACTGCGAATAGGTTGTGCCAAATATCTGTGGTTCATTATCATTGAATCCGTTGTAATGTTTCTTGTCGATATACTTGTCAATCAACCAGGCAAGACTTCCTGATTCTTCAAGCAGAAGGTCATAGTTCCAGATTGTCTGTTCCGGCAGGACGGCATTCCGGTTGGTGGAGTTGTAACGAAGCCGGAATGTCTGGTTGACATGAGTATTAATCAGGCTGTCGATTCCGGCGTTTACCGCCGCTTCATTGGACGGGTCAATGCCGATATTATGGGCAAGATCGGTTTTAAAAAGCTGCTTGAATCCTCTGAGAGAGTCTTTTTTCACCCATTCAACCTCAAAAAAATCAAAACTCAGGCGTGATGAGGGATTCAGACGGGCATTGTAGGTGGTGCGGACAAGTCCGCTTCTGCTTGAAAGCAGCACAGGCTGTTTTGTGGTCGCGTATTCAACGGTTGCCGAATAGAAATTCCCGGTTTTTTTGAGAACCGGCATAAGAAGAGTGCTTTTGAGGCTGAATTCATAAGGGATGACTTTGGCATACTGGTTTGCGTCAAGGTTTGACAGCAGTTTGTTGTTGGAGCTGGCTTGCGTCCCGTACTCCATTGAGGTACGGAACTGTTCACCCCCTCCAAGCATGTTTTTGTTTTCATACGCAAGAGATGTGCCGAAAAAGAGGGGCCCATATCGGTTGTCAACCAGAATTTTTGGTTCTATCTGATGCTTTGGTGCCGGTTCAAGGTTTACCGTTGTGTAGAGTTTGCCGGCACGAACCGAGTCCGGAGTGATGTAAATTGAAGAAAAGACATTTGTTGCGCCGAGATTCTCTAAAGTGCGCTGTTCGAGACTCTGACTGGTATAGTTTCCGGGCTGGAATGCAATTGACGATGCAATAAGGGTCGATGAGAGCTTCTGCTTGCCAATAATTTTGATATTGACCTTTTCCTGCGGGAAATTTTTTTCTTGCTGAGGCTCATCTTTTCTGAGAGGGTTGTGAACGACCGCGTGTATGGGCGCATATTTCAGCCGTTCAGGCAAACTGAGTCTGAAGAGTATGCCAGCATGGGTTCCGACAGTATCGATCTTGATACGGACACTGTCTTCATGAAAAAAAGCAAAACCGTACTCTTTAAAAAACGAGATGGTGCGATCACGCTCTTCAATAAGTCGTTCGACCGAAAAAACGTCATGAGCCTTCAGATGGTTTTTACGGAGATATTCTGTTTTAAGCTCTGCAGGAACTTGTTCAAGACCCTCATAATGAATGGCATCAATTGTTGATGGCTCATTTTCACGAATCAAAATATCCAGATTGACTTTCCTGCCGTTTTTCCGGGGAACTATGACTGCGTTCACGTCAGCGAAAAAATACCCTTTATAGGTATAGAGTTTTTTGATCAGGGAAACGTCTTTGTCAAACTCCTCGGGATTAAAGGGCTTTTGCGCACTGCCGAAAAGACCGAGGCCAAGAAATGACCTGCTTTCAGAAGAGCCTATAATTAAACGAAGCTCTTCCTCACTGATCGATTTATTGCCTTTAAAGTTGATTTTCCCGACATACGTTGGAGCGGGAACGCCCTGCCCACCGTTATTGTCAGGCTTACCATAGACAGAAAAGGCATAGAGCAGGATAATGGCGAGAAGAGTGAACGCTTTTGCCAATCATGAATTCCGTTTTGTTTTAGGTCAAAGGCTCTTCATCCCCATATCCAAAATCTTCGTCAGTAGGGTAATCCGGCCAGATTTCATCAAGGCTTTCATACATTTCGTCGCTGTCGGGAAGATCCGAAAGGTTTTCAATCACCTGCTGAGGAGCGCCGGTTCTGTTGGCGTAATTGATCAGTTCATCTTTTGTTACAGGCCATGG
>CAILXE010000194.1 GCA_903838095.1 uncultured Chlorobiaceae bacterium | reverse complement strand
TTTAAACGCAACTTGACGTGACGACATGCTGGACACCTGGTTAATTATTGGAAACTATTTATAACAAAAATTTGGCGTTAGATTTCTTAAGAATCTGCTCAAAGCTGAACGCGGGAACATGATGGCACTCATCCACAATGATCATGCCATAGTTTTTGACGCAGTCTTTCACAACGCCCGCATAGTTCAGCGATTGCATGATCGCTACATCAACGATACCGCTCAGTTGATCTTTCCCTGCACCCAATCGACCAATCAGATCGAGCTTTTTCTTTCGCCCCCGTTTCTGTTCAACAACGGTAGGTTCTTCGTCAATATTGAGGAATTGAGACAACCGCGTTATCCACTGAGCAAGAAGTTGTTGCCGGTGAACCAGGATCAACGTATTTACTTTTTTCTGCGAAATCAAATTTGCGGCCACTACAGTTTTTCCAAAAGCGGTGGTGGCTGCAAGAACCCCTTCATCATGTTTGATGAGTTCTGAAACGGCTTCTTGCTGTTCATCGCGCAGGGTACCATTGAACTCGACTTTGATAGCTCTTCCTCGATTCGTTTCATCTGCCCATGTGATCTGAATGTTTAACCGACCCAGCAAATCAGACACATCCGTTGCACATCCTCGAGGCAAGCCAAGGTATTGCTCTGTTTCTTCCGAACAAGCAATAATTCGGGGTTTGTTGAACGTGGGCAAACGCAAGGCTTGCGACTTATAGAAATCGGGATTTCTGAACGCTGAAAGACGCTTAAGTTGATTGAGGGCTCGCTGTGAGATGCTTTGTTTTTCGATGTAAAGCATGCTCGCTTTAACTAGACTGATTCGGCGGGGGAAATCTTCTTTTGTTAGGGTTGGCCTTGAACATATCCACGGTTTTGAATCTTCTTCGGTGTCAACTTTTAGAACCCCAAGCTCATTACCTGTGCATAGCTTACTAACCAGCGTATTGATGCTTGTCTCAGAGAGTTTCTGGATGTCACCCAAATATGTCCATTGATCCGTGTAGGGCAGAAATAACTCGTCAACAAAAACACTATTTCCACTCTTTCTGGGAATCGCTTGAAGCGGCAATGCTATCAAGTTTCCAAATCCACCCTTGGGCATGGTGTCCTGATTCGGAAATAATCGATCATACGAGTTGAACGAAATTTCGTGACGCCGATTCATAGCATAGGTAAGAATGGCCGTTCCAAGTTTCCTAGCAAGACCCGACGAAATCGGGCTTTCAAAGAATATCCAAACGTGAGCACCTTTCCCAGAACGAGATCGTTCAACGGCAACAGGGATGTCGAGTTCTTTGCACACTGCCCTGAGTGCCGAAACATCTTTTTCCCAGGTTGTTTCGTCAAAGTCGATCGCTAGGAAAGCACATGTTTCATCAGCGAGCATGGGGTATATGCCTGCAATGATGTCACCTCGAAGATGGGCTTCAATAACGGCGTCGCTAAGCGGCTCGTAATTCTTGTTTGAGCAGTCCGAGCACTTCATGCGAGGTTTCTGACATACACCCTTTCTCCATTCGTTGCGGCAATACGGCGAATATCCTGACTTTCCCGCTTTGTTTTCCCAGCGCTTTGCATAGACGTCTTCGCGCCCTTTGAAAAGTGACATGAACAAAGCAATCTTGCCTTGATTATCCGAGACAGAGGGAGCTTGTGTTGGTTGTATATCAAACATGCTGGGTGTCTCAAGGATTGAAAGTTGCTTTGCTTCTAGGTGAAATAGTTGTCCGTCACTTGGGAAGGGATTCGCATGTTGTTTCAGCTTCGCTATTTCTGATTTTAGAGCCGTGTTTTCTTCAAGAAGGGCTTGATAGTTAATGAGGAGTTGATCATAGTTCATGGATGGTGTTTTTGCATATAAAACCCTGCGTATCCCTTGCGATTAGTAGACTTATTTTTTACTTGTATTAGATGGATCCTCGTAAAAATTCTGTTGGATCTCCCTCGAGTCGGGTAATTTGTAACGAGTTCCCCGAACATACCCTGTTGAGGGAATGTTCTTCACCAAAACGCCTTGGCTTACCCATTTGTTCAGTAAACGCGACATTTTATCACGATGGACAACGCCAGTTAGAGTGCGTGCTTCTTCATTTGAAAGATAAGCGTGATTTGATAAATAGAAAGAAATCTTTTCCCATTCATCTGCCCTATGTTCATTCAACAGTATTACCCGAACTGAATCTTGGGTGTGTGGATACGACCAGAATAAAGGAGGATATAAATCCTTTGCCTGCATTTCAGCACGCATCGCACGAACTCCTTCATTTTGATCAAGATTAGGAGGCTGAGGGAACTCTCGAAGATGCTTAACCAGTAAGTCATTACGATAACCCTCGGCGCGAACGTGTCCAATATTGTGTGCAGTAATATTGTAAGGAAGCAGCCCTGGACTCTCCACTTCAACGCGATCCTCATAAATTTTGACTTCGATGTCGCGTTTGATGTAATAGTCCCGATGAATCACCGCATTGGTCAGGGCTTCCTTGATAGCCCTTTCGGGGATAAGATACCGCGTTCGAAACCCAGAAGGCACCTGTATGCCTGTACGCAATAGAGTTAATACATACTCATGGGCGTCAGCCAGTAGTTGTACGAGCGGTCCTTGAATGGTTTTCGGCACACTGATCAAATTGGGTTTATCCGTTATGGTTTCAATGGTACCTTCATACTGCATAACGCGGATCGCGCATTTGGTTTCGGTTTGGTCGCTAGGGAAGTCAGCAAACAATAACAACGCCGCTAATGTGGGCTTCAAATTCCCCTCCTTGTCTAAACGTGCAAGGCCGGTTCGTTCAAGAATCGAAGGAATGTTTCCTGTTAATCGCCTCGCTTCTCGCCAAGATTGAAAAGTGGAGGTATCCAAGAGATCAAATCGCACATCAACCACTTGTTTGTCTGCTTTCTCAAACCCCTTGGCATAAGCAAATTTAATCAACTCATGGGCCGTAATCTGCCTGTTGCCTTTTTCCTGCCGAATAAACACTTGGTTGTTAATGGAGCGAAAACTATCCATAACTTTAGGAATATTTAATAAAGCAACCCGCTTTTGAATATTTGGAATCTCAATGATTTGACCAGGCCAGATAGCAATCAGAGGAGGTGTTATATTCTTGATCTCTCGTTCTAGCTCATCATAGGACGTTAAGCTTTCCTCAATTCCATAGATTCGATCTAATCCTTTTAATTTTGTTTTTTCTGGATCATCAACTCCAAGAACAATATACCCCCCCTCAGTGTTTGCCATGGCGACCATGGTTTGTAGAATTTTTCTGACTACGGATTCTCCGCCAAGCCTCTTGAATTCTATCCCTTGGGTTTCGGAAGGGATTGCTAGAATAGTATCGATCAAGCTTTGTTCCATCTTTTTAGTTTTCTCCATTATTGAATATATCTACTCTATTATATCATCGACATGATGGATCGTGTTCCACCTGTAACTCGACTCAACTGAGGGCGGGGAGACTCACCTCTTCGACGTGACTTCGACAGGCTCAGCCTGAAGCTCGGCGGTCTCAGGTTACGATTTCCTTGTTGGAAAACGGAATGCCTAGATCGGCGATTTGCCGGACTTGCCGCTTTATCGGGAGGCGCACTTGTCCGCTTCGAGCGGTGAGCCGGTCGGGGGAAGAAACGCACCGCTTGGTTTGGATGGCAGAAGATTCCAGCTGGAGCAGGTTGCACAGTCTAGGTCGCCGAGGGTGAACACCCGAAGGCGGGCGGGTCAAAAAACGAGGTGTCGTTTCGAGGGGTTAGGTTACGACGAGCG
>CAILXE010000193.1 GCA_903838095.1 uncultured Chlorobiaceae bacterium | reverse complement strand
GCCGAGAGTGCCCGGCGAGTATAGGTGTCTGAGAATCTATGTTTGATTTTGACAATTGCTTAAAAAACTATTCATGAGTATTCGTGATATCATGGTAACAATGGGTCTTGTTTCTGCCAACAAGGGATCATCCGACAAGAGCGAAGCATATCGGGATACCCGCAGTCCCGTAAGGATTGGTATCTGGATATTGCTGGTAGGATTTGGCGGTTTTCTGCTTTGGGCGGCATTTGCGCCTCTTGATGAGGGAGTGCCGTGTCAGGGTCTGGTGAGTATTGCTACAAAACGCAAAGTGGTGGAAAATCTTCGGGGTGGCAGGATTGAGAAGGTCAATGTCACGGAGGGACAGATGGTTCATGAGGGAGATGTGCTCGTCACTCTCGATAGTCAGACAGCCAGAGCACGTTATGACGAGATTCATCAACACTATATTGGTATGCGTGCAACTGCTGACCGATTGCAGGCTGAGATGTCCGGCGCCTCATCAATCTCCTTCCACCAGGATTTGATGCGCGACCCTGAGCGAGAGTTGGTTGAAAGGAATATGCAGAATCAACGGCAGCTTTTTTTATCCCGACGCACCATACTCAAAATTTTTGGCGAACAGTTGGCGGGCATTTCAGCATTGGTGAAAGAGGGATATGCTCCCTTGAGCCAGCAGCATGAACTTGAGCTGAAGATTGCAGAGTTCAAAACCGGCACGGCATCTCAGCTCGCTCAGGTTCAGCTAGAAGTGGAAGCTGATGCTGAAAAAACCAGAGCACTTGCTGCCGAGCTTGCAGATACAGAAGTTCGCTCACCAGCGTCAGGGCAGGTGGTCGGTTTGCAGGTGCAGACGGTTGGAGCTGTAATTCAGCCGGGCCAGAAGATTATGGACATTGTGCCGCTTCATGAGGGCCTTCTCATTGACGCAAAGGTTGCGCCGCATCTGATCGACAGTATTCAGAAAGGATTGCCTGTTGATGTAAGCTTTGCCTCATTTGCTCATTCGCCTCAACTTGTTGTACAGGGGGTGATTGAGTCTTTATCGAAAGACATTGTGACTGATCCGCAGACTAATCCGATGCAGCCCGGTGCCTCCTATTATCTTGCGCGTATTGCTGTGACACCGGAAGGGATAAAATCACTCGGCAAGCGTGAAATGCAGCCAGGTATGCCGGTTGTGGTTGTCATCAAAACCGGCGAGCGCTCGCTGCTGACCTATCTTGTTGATCCACTGATCAAAAGGATTACGGTCTCCATGAAAGAGGAATAGTTTTGTGCAGATAACCATAACACGACGAGAGAATTGATCATGAAGCTATTAGTACGTTTCATTATTCTGTCAGTGATAGCTGTCCCTTTGCCTGTTCATGCCGGTGTTATCGATTTGACGACTGCCTATCAGAAAGCAGTTTACTACGATGCAAGGCTTCGTTCGGCACAGGCGGATAATCTGATAAACAGGGAGGAGGTCGCGAAGGCGAGGTCACAGTTTCGTCCAAGTGTTCGTCTGAATGCTGCACGGGGGCGCAGTGCTACTCAGCATGGCTATAAGGGAGGTTATTATCCGGCTGATTTTTATAATACCATTAATTACGGAGTCTCTCTTCGTCAGCCTCTCTTCAATCTTTCGACACTTGCCAGCTATAAACAGGCTAAGCATGGAGCGGCAAAAAGTGAATTTGACCTTCAGAGAGAAGAGATAAATCTGATTGTGAGAATAACGGAAGCATATTGTAATGCGTTGTATGCCGAGGATAATCTTGAATTCAGTAAAGCGCTCATCACGGCCATGCAGGCTCAGCTTCAACAGGCCAAGCGGCGTTTTGAAAAGGGGTTTGGGACGATTACAGAGGTTAAGGAGGCTCAGGCCGGCTATGATATGGCGTTGGCAGATGGCGTGGAAATGGCTAACAGCGTTGAATTCAGTCGACGTGAGCTGGAAAATATTGCTGGAGTATATCCTGACAACCTTTGTCGAGTTGTTCCTGAGAAACTGCAACTTCGCCGACTGCAGCCAGGAAAGGTTGATGCGTGGATTAAACTTGCACATGACTTCAACCCGGCTATTCTTGGCGCTCGTCAGGAGATAATCATTGCAAAACGGGAGATCGACAAGCAGAAGTTTTCGCGTTATCCGACCATTGATCTGGTTGCAGGGCGAAACTATTCTGAAAGTGAAAACAATTATTCAATCGGCTCAACCTACGATACTTATTCAATCAGTCTGCAGATGAGCGTGCCTCTCTATTCAGGTGGCTATATCAGCGCTTCGATACGTCAGGCTCATGCAAAATGGCTGAAAGCAGGAGAGCAGCTTCACTGGCTGGAGCGTGGGGTTGACTCGGATGTGCGCAAGTATTATAGCGGAGTACTCAGCAGTATCGCACAGGTCAAGGCGTATGAACAAGCCGTAAACTCTCATGACATTGCTCTGAAGGGTACCATTAAAGGTTATGAAGCTGGCTTGCGCAGTAACGTTGACGTCCTTGAAGCTCAGCAAAAGCTTTTTGAAAGCAGCAGAAATCTTGCGAAGTCACGCTATCAATACATTATCAATCGTTTTATGCTCAAGCAAGCAGCAGGAACGCTTACCGTTGCCGACATCAACGAGGTGAATGGCTGGCTCGCTGCCGCAAAACCATAACATTTCTTTTGCCCCTGAAGGTGTTTTATGGCTTCTTTTGATTATGTTTATACAACCGGTTTTGAAGTTACAGATTCTGCAAGCGGAGTCATTCCGCAGGATTTTGTTTTTGATTGTTTGGTGTTTCTGATGATTGGTAAATATTTGCAAGTGTATTAATATAAATGATTTATTGCCGTGGCAAGAGAGCGTTTTAACCGAAAGTCCAAAGCCCCTGGGAACAGGAGTAACAGGCAGCCATCCCAGTTTTCCGGAGAAAGGGTAAAGCCGAATGATCATATTCTGATCAACGAGTTTCTCTTCAGGCGTGGGGAAAGTTCACTTGCCGCAGAAATTGTTACTTTTTTTTCAGACCATGAGGGAGAACGCTTCAAGTCTGTAGAACTTGCCAAAGCTTTGGGATATACCGAATCAAAGCAGCTTCCCGGTTTTTGGTATGTGTTGCATAAACTGCAGGAAGAGGGCACTGTTGACAAGGATTCCAATCGCTGTTATGGAATGTCCGGTACTGAGGCATCGACCTACGAAGATCATCTTGAACTTGCCAAACCCTTTCCCCTTCCTGGTAAAAAGCAGTACACTGTTGCCAGGAACTACACTGGTCATATCTCCACACATCCAAACGGCTATGGTTTTGTTGATGTTGAAGGGTTTGATGACGATATTTTTATCAAGGCCGGAGATATGGGCTCTTCAATTCATGGCGATGAAGTTGAGGTTCTTGTGTCGAAAGTGCCAGAAACCTACGCATCGAAATCGACTCCCCATCAGCGTTGTGAAGGCTCAGTACTGAAGGTTATTACCCGTCGAGTTACAACGATTGTCGGTACACTGACCAAGGCAAACCGCAGGTTTATTCTCAAGCCGGACGACCGGAAACTGCTTCCGGAAATTATTGTATCAACAAAAAATTCTGCCAAGGCGGGTGATGGCGAGAAAGTGCTTGTCGGTGCACTTGATTTCAGCAAAGAGGGAGTGATTTACGGCAAGGTTCTCGAGATTCTGGGCAAAGCAGGGGATTCCGCAGTTGAGGTAAGTGCCATTGCCCGCAGCAAGGGGATTGACGAAACATTTGAAACAGCCTTACTCGATTTTGCCGCATCTGTCCGGGAGGGGATAACTGAAGAGGAGGTAAAAGGCAGGCTTGATATTCGGGACAAGGTCGTCTTTACCATTGATCCTGTTGATGCAAAAGATTTTGATGATGCACTCTCCATTGAGCTGCTTGATGACGGTCTCTACAGAATCGGCGTGCATATTGCCGACGTTTCTCATTATGTCCCCGAGAATTCTCCTCTTGACCGTGAGGCGTTGAAACGTGCCACATCGGTTTATCTGGTCGATCGGGTG
>CAILXE010000192.1 GCA_903838095.1 uncultured Chlorobiaceae bacterium | reverse complement strand
TTTGAGCACTCTATCGGGGTCTATCATCTGATGAAGCTGATCTTGCAGCGCATGTTGACCAGCCCGCTGGCTCAGAGCCTTCAGGATGAACAGTTCCGGTTTGATGAGCACAACTGCCGGGTGCTGCTTTCGGCCTCGCTCTTGCACGATATTGGCCACTTTCCCCATGCCCACATCATCGAGGAGCAGATTCCGGTATGGGACAACGAGCCGGTCTTCTCGCATCATGAAGAGCTTTGCCGTCACTTTATTTACGAGCAACATCCCGGAGTTCCGACAATTGCTGAAATTCTGAACAATGAGTGGAAGGTTCCGCCGGAATCGGTTATTGAGCTGATTACCGGCAAAACGCGCTTCAGCAAGCTCATCAGCGGCACGCTCGACCCTGACAAGATGGACTATCTCATGCGTGACGCGCACCACTGCAATATTCCTTACGGGAGCATTGATATTGAGCGGCTGATTGAGTCGTTTGTGCCCGATCCGCAGCGCGAGCGGTTTGCCATCACGGAAAAGGGTATTGCGCCGCTTGAGAGCCTGATGTTTGCAAAGTACATGATGATGCGCAATGTCTACTGGCACCATACCAGCCGGGCGCTCTCGGCCATGCTCCGCCGACTGTTGCAGGATATTGCCAGTGAAGGAATGCTCTCCCCGGCAGCCTTGCGTGAGCTGTTTTACGGGAACGCCGATGACCGGGTGCTGCACGAACTGAAGCAACTGCTGCCGGAGAAGAATCACCCGATCTCTGCCCTGCTTGATGATATCCTCATGCGACGGGTCTACAAAAGGGCCATCACCGTGCAGCCCTATCTGAACGATTCAGCCAAAGAGGATGAGCGGTGGTTTGTCTACAACAGCGACAACAAAATGCGCCGCAAGATGGAGCTGGAGATCTGCGAGTTTCTCAACAAACGCTTCAATCTCGGGCTGCATGGCCATGAGGTGCTGATAGATCCGCCCTCAAAGAAGGATATTTTCGATTACGCCGATCTCAAAGAGCTTCGGGTTTACCCGACACGTTCGGAGCACATCCACTACGCCATGCAGTGTACGTCAGAGTATGTCCGGTTTGATGATCTGCATGAGTCGGTCTTTCAGTCAGACTTTATTCTGGCGTTTGAGCGGTACACCAAAAAGTTCAGACTGCTCTGCCGCCCTGATCTGGTTGAACGCATTGTGGAGTCACGCGAAGCCATCATGTGCCTGATGGCCAATGATCTTGACCTGTTTCGATAAACTCGTCTCTCAAATCTTCATAAAGAACACCATGACCAGCATTGAAGTCGCCACTCCTGAACAGTACCACAAACAGCGGGAAAACGGGCTTTGCAGTTCATGCGGCCTCTGTTCCATTCAGGCCTGGCCTGCAGAGCAAAGCATCCAAAGCTGTGTTTTTAAAAACGGATGGCTCGGCGAAAGGGAGAAAAAGCTGTTCGGACGGGAGCGAAGCCTTGAAGATCCGGTGGAAATGCGTTTTGGCGTGACGATCGACCGCTTTACCGCTCAATTGAAGAACCCCGTACACGGTTCGCAGTGGAGCGGCATCATTACCCGAATGGCCATGAGAGCTTTTGAAGAGAAGCTTGTCGACGGAGTTGTGTCGCTGCAGCACACTCCCGGCCACCATTTTTTCTCTCAACCGGTTCTGGCCAAAAATCTGGATGAAATTTATGCGACACGAGGCAATAAACCGGTGCTCTCGCCTGTTTTATACTCCCTTGAAAGCGCCTGCCGTCAGGGGATGAAAAAAGTCCTTGTCATCGGAGCGGCATGTCATCTGCACACACTCCGGGATTTCCATGAACGCTTCGAATATCTCAGGGAGATGGAGATCCTGACCATCGGGATTCCCTGTGTTGACAATGTCGCTCGTTCAAAATGGCCGTGGATTCTGGAGCGAATGTCGCAATCGCCCGATACCGCATGCTTTATGGAGTTCATGCAGGATTTCAGGATTCACATCAGGCACAAAAACCGCAGCATTGAAAAAGTCCCTTTCTTCAGCCTTCCGGAGGAACTTTCCAATCCCGATATTTTTCCCTCTGCATGTATGAGCTGCTTTGACTACCTCAACAGTCTGGCCGATATTACGGTGGGCTACATCGGAGCAGAACTGCTGCCGGAACAAAAGAGACAGTGGATTCTGGTACGAACTGAAACAGGGCGCAAACTGCTGAAACTGATTGAAGCGGAACTCGAACGTTTTCCGGAATCCGGAAAATGGGAGTGCCGCTCGTTTGTCGAGACCACAACAAAACGCATTATCGAGGGGATGAAAGCAGAGAAAAAAGAATATTCCTCAAACAGCAAGATTCCACTTTGGCTTGGCCATATCCTTGCAGGCCTGCTTGGCATGATTGGGCCGAAAGGAGTCGGGTTTGCCCATTATTCTGTTGATTTTCATCTGATCAGGCATTACTACTACCTCAAATTCCGTCACCCGGAACGTCTGGAAAAGCTGGTTCCCCGACACGTCAGGGTTATCCTCGAAGAGTACGGGCTTCCCCTTTGAAAAAAGAGGAGATCATGAAAAGAGGTTTCGTTTCCTGAACGGCGCCATAAGAATTTTGCCCGCCATTCTTGGTTTGGTAAGCCATCGTATTTTTGGGGAGTGATCCGTCGCGGCAAGAATCCTGTCGGTGAGAAAGGCGGCAACCGTCTCAACATCATCAGCCATGATATTGAAAAATCTCTGTTTTTTAAGGCTTTCCGGTGACCCGTCACTGACCGTGCGGCGAAGCATGTCCGTCACCACCATCCCCGGGCTGATCGTTCCTATCTGCACTGAGGTACCGCGAGCCTCATGGGCAAAAGAGCGGGTAAAATAGGTGAGCGCACTTTTGGTTGTGCCGTAAATGGTCATACCATCAAGCATAAAGCCGTCACTGCCAAGCCCCTCCATATTGAAGATTTTCCCCCCGCCCTGCTCTTTCATTCGCTGGAACGGAATAATCGTGCCC
>CAILXE010000191.1 GCA_903838095.1 uncultured Chlorobiaceae bacterium | reverse complement strand
TCAATTTAAAGTCGATGGTCGGGAACGCAAAAATATCGATCAAAAAACTCTTCCTGACAATATTCTTATTTATTACTCTGGTCACAATGATACTGTGAAAAGACTGGTGAAGAAGTATGAAGAAGATTTTCGCAAGCGTATCAAGAAAGCTGATATCGAAGAAAGTCGACGATTTATCGGGATCGGTTCAGAATACAAGGAATTGCTATTGGCGTTATTGCTGTTGCAGCCTGAGAATAACAAGGCGCGTCAGTTCATACTTCAGAAATTGAGAATTAAAACCATAGCGTCAGAATTTGAACTGATACTTCGCCGTCCTTCGTTTGCCGACAAAAAACTTGAAATTGAAGGTTTTGACCAGAAAACCCATTACTGGGGTGCCGAAGGTATCACCAGAGATTTTCTTGATAAATTAGTTTCATGTGTCAAAGGTGAGTTTAACCATGGCAATATATACAACTCCGAAACTGATACGTATAGAATTCCAGTGAATACCGAATTGTTTCAATCCAAGGTTGAAGCAAAACCAGCGAAAGCATTTCGCCAGTTCGATAACCTTAAAACCCTTGAGATGCTGGCGGAAATTTCAATTCCGTTGATGCTTGAAAATGGGATATCAGCTAATATTTCACACTTCAGTGACGGACAGTTCCAATCAGTCTATATCTACGCTATCATCGAGCTATTCAAGGGCCGTAATTGCATCACACTTTTGGATGAACCAGATTCTTTTCTTCATCCCGAATGGCAGTTCGATTTTTTGAAGCAGGTCATTGAGATTACCGACAGTGATGCGCACAATAATCATGTTCTGATGAGCAGTCATAGTGCGGTGACGCTCATATCTCACGAGAAGAAAAAAATCAAGTTCTTCGATATTAAGGACAATCATGTAAACTGTTATGAACTCGAAAAACGTATTGCTATCAAGAAACTTAGCTCGGAGCTTATGAGGCTCTCCGAACAAGAGAATTTACTGAGTATCATTAATACTATTCAGATCGAAAACAAGCCAGTACTGTTCACGGAAGGACACACTGATCCTATTATTCTGAAGCAAGCGTGGAACAATCTATATGAGGATGAGATTCCGTTTATTCCGTTTTATGCGTTTTCCTGCACCTACATCAATCAGCTTTTAACTGACAAACGGATTCACTCGGAAATGGGCGGCCTTCCTGTTTTTGCGCTTTTTGATTTCGATAAAGCCTATGACCAATGGAACGGATTGAATGGTTCTGTTATACAAGAGGATCCTTTTCTGGGAATGGTAAAGAAATGGGCCAGTGGCGAATCTTATGCCATCATGTTGCCAATTTCATCCCATCCAGACATTCAGAGGCAGGTTATCAAAAATCCTGTCACAAAGGAGACTTTTGGAGGGGACTCCTGTTGTGAAATCGAGCACCTGTTTTATGGTCAGCAAGCCACCGGAAGTTATTTCCAACCAGAAAACTGTGTTGGAGGTAGTAAAATTGTTTTCAAATCAGATGGGGCAAAAACATCCTTTGCAAAGGAGGTTGTCCCAACTCTAAGTGCTTATTGTTTCGAGGTTTTCCGTCCGATGTTTGAGTTCATTCAATCAAAGTGCTCTGTTATTGAGAGCCAGGAGTCTTAATCTTCCAAAACAGAGAAACTTATGATTGACATGACGGAACCAAAAGATTGGCGGGAGGTGGCTCATGAACAGCTCTGAACTGCTTATTTACCAAGCCCCGGACGGTAGAATAAAAATAGATGTACGACTCGAAGACGAAACGGTCTGGCTGACGCAGGCGCACATGGCTGAGCTGTTCGGCAAGAGCAAAAAAAACATATCGGAGCACATTCGCAACATCTTTAATGAAGGTGAACTGGATGAAAAAGCAGTTGTCCGGAATTTCCGGACAACTGCGGCGGACAGTAAAAACTATGATGTTCAGTACTACAATCTGGACGTGATCATCTCAGTAGGCTACCGGGTAAAATCGCAACAAGGCACGCGGTTCCGCATCTGGGCCACCCAGCGGCTCAGGGAATATATTGTCAAAGGTTTTGCGCTGAATGATGAGCGATTCAAGAGCGGCAGTTCGATGAACTACTTTACGGAGCTGCAGGAGCGTATCCGCGAAATCCGGTTGTCGGAACGTTTCTTTTACCAGAAGATTAAGGATATCTACACGACGAGCATTGACTATGACCCCGGAGCTGAAAGCACCATTGAATTTTTCAGGGTGGTGCAGAACAAATTGCTATGGGCAATCAGTCAGCAGACAGCAGCGGAACTGGTGTATCGCCGCGTTGATGCTTCACTGCCGCTGATGGGTATGCAATCCTTTGACAAAACGGGGGTTCCTGTTCGCAAGGGTGATGTGAGCGTTGCGAAAAATTATCTCAATGAAGATGAAATTAAACTGCTTGGTCTGCTGGTGGAGCAATACCTTGCTTTTGCGGAAGTGATGGCGCAGCAGCGAACGCCGATGTATATGAAAGACTGGATCCAGCGTCTGGATTCAATTATTCAGCTCAATGGTCGCGAATTGCTCACCCACGCCGGTAAAATCAGTCACCAGACAGCGTTCGAAAAGTCGGCGCAGGAATACGACAGGTACAGGGAGGCCCAGATGCAACCGCAGCAGGAAGAGAGCCTACGGGAACTTGAGCGGGATATCAAACAACTCTTCAAAAAAGAGTAAGATAAGAAGTCACGTTACAGGAGGGGAGATGACCCTGAAGCGAGAAAAAAGGGTCATGCTCTTTCGTAAAAAAGAGTACAGCGTGCATTACCACTTTTATCTTTGTAATGAGAGTGGCGAGCAGTTCACATCAACTGAGCTTGATGAGGTGAATCTGGTTCAGGTGTACAATCAATATCGTGATGAGTATAGTTTTTTATCCCCATAAAGTCGGGCATCACCCAAGTTGGCACCACCTCGGTGAGCCGAGCGGGCAACAACGTTTCAAAACCCGCCATTGGTTATAGCCTTTGTTATGCACTGGGCTTTATTGAACTTTTCAGTTTCTTCTTTCTGAAATACTTTACAATTTCTTCTTTTGTCATTTTGGAGAGCTTTTCACTCAATTTCTCTCGTTGTTCACGCATAAACTGTACCGCGTCAAACGTTTTCTTGGCTGTTTTCTTCATAGGTCATAAAGTCTCTGGGTGAACGAATCTCTAATTCTTTGTAGCCATTTTTGATGTTGATTGCATTATAGCCGCGAATTCGCTGAACATTCACAATATGTTTGAAATTCCAGCTAATCAAAAAGTCTGCACGGTTTATTGTTGCCTGAAACAGCTATAACCGGATGGCCTGAATAGCAATCTTGAAGCGAGGTTTCATCATTGATGTCAATCTTGATCCAGCCCAAGGTACTGAAACAGGCAAGATTCGACCTTGTGTCATTGTGACGAATGACATTTACAATGCACGAGTGCCAGTGATACAGTTCGTACCCATCACCGCATGGAGTGAAAAGAAATGCGGTAAAAAAACTCTGTGGCAGACTATATTTGCCTCTTTTTATTCCTTTGATGAGTAATGCAGGACAAATAATCCGTACATTTTCTGAAAAGCCAGTGCATTAAACAGGGCTTGGAGAGCCTTGCAATGATTAGTCCACCCGAACGATATCAACCTGAACGAATTGATCCTGCTAAGCAGGGCGAATGGCTTGCCTGGTCTCTTAACTTTTTTTCTGAAGCCATTCTGCAAAACCCTCATCTGGATCTAACACTTCAACTTGATCTTACCGCCGCCTATTCCAGATATACGGTATCCAGGAAATCTTGTGGTGAAGGCACGTTTTTTGCCTACCTGGTTTGGCATCTTGCCCAAACATTGGCACACCACCCTTCATTCAACTTCCGACGTATCGGTGATGAATGGTACTTGCTGCACAATCCGCCAATCTTTATACCGGTCGCAATCGGTGGCAGTACACGTTTTCGCGAAATCGTCCTTGAAGATGTTTATCAGCAAGACTACCCAACTTTTCTTGACAATTACCTTGCAAAATTGGCTATGGCCCGCAATAATGACAAGGTAATATGCACATCAAGTGACGTTTTTGATTATGCCCATTTTATGGGGAACTTGCCAAACCTGAGATTCACAGGTATGACGCTACACTGGCGTTCAGACCAGATGCACGGACAAAGTTTTTTCTATTTTGGTCAGCGATATTACCAGGGCGATCTTCTGTTGATGCCATTGTCGGTTAAGCTGCATCATGCCTGCACCGACTTTTTTGTCCTCAACGAATTAATTGCAGATTTTACCAGCCGATGGTTGACACCTTCCGGATGTTAAAAAAGAGGTTCTCTGTTAAGGGGGGCGATAAGTCATGACTGGGCAAAAAAATCTCTCTCTCTCTCTCCGCAAATAATTATCTGTCCGTTCATTTTCGTCCGGGAAAAAATCTGTCGCAAGTGTCCGAAAACCGCTTATGGATGATTGCGGGTTTTTTTGCAAATTTTTCTGCAATCAGCAAAATCTTGGCTGGTTTCGGAAGGGGTTGCGGAATGATATCTTGGTGAGCGCTGACGGCGATTCAAAATGATTTTGATACGCAAATACACAATATCACCAACGTCCCCCTCTTGCTTTGCGTTTGGATTATGCTTTTTCAAACGCTATATTAACAATCGTTAAGACGTTCTTTAATCCATTGCTGGTCATCAAGAAAGGCTGAGGGAATAGACCCTGCGAAGCCTTGACAACCGATTCCGTTCAACATGGAACACGGTGCCACATTCTACTTTTGCAATCTATGCGTCTGAATTATTTGTCAGATGAAGCAGAAGAACGATGAATGAAAAAGAGCGTTTTACAGTTTCTCTTTTCAAAACAGGCGGGTTGCTTGCAGAGCATAAGCCATACAAGAACAGAACTTCAATGAAAAACCTCTTCCATGCTCATCAGGGAAGAGGTTTTTTTGTTGTATTATCTTTTTCAAAGTTTTAACCGAACAATGTATGAGTTTCCAGACCGACACGATTCACGCTGGCGTGGGGCCTGACAAGGCTTATGGCGCTATTATGACTCCGATTTACCAGTCGTCAACCTTTGTTTTTGAGGATATCGGCAAGCATCGGGGATTTGACTATACCAGAAGCGGCAACCCTACCCGCAAGGCGCTCGAAGACAATCTTTGCGCCCTTGAGGGCTGCTCATCAGCAGTTGCGGTGACGACGGGTATGGCGGCGATTACCTCTACCCTGAGTATTTTTCATGCGGGTGATGAGATTATCTGCACCGATGACTGCTATGGTGGTACGTCAAGATTGATGAAAACCGTTGAGGAGCATTTCGGGATCAAGGTGCATTTTGTGAACATGCAGGAGGCAACGAACATCCTCCCTTATGTGAATGAGCAGACGAAAGCAGTCTGGGTTGAAACACCCTCAAATCCTCTGCTGAATCTTGTGGATATTGCCGCTGTATCGGCGCTTGCCAGAGAGCGAGGCCTTTTGACGATCGTTGATAATACGTTTCTCTCTCCTTATGGGCAGAAGCCGTTTGAACTTGGGGCTGATATTGTGGTTCACTCGACAACCAAGTACCTGAATGGTCACTCCGATGTGGTTGGCGGGGCGGTGCTGTCGAACAGCGAGGATCTTGATCTCAAACTGAAATTTCTGGTCAATGCGCTTGGCACCTGTGCCCAGCCTTTCGACTGCTGGCTGGTGCTTCGCGGCATCAAAACGCTTGTGGTTCGCATGAGGGAGCATGAGCGCAATGCCCTTGCGGTGGCGCAGTTCCTTGAGCAGCATCCGAAGGTAAAAAGGGTGTTTTATCCCGGTCTGGTGAATCATCCCCAGCATGAACTTGCCAAAAAACAGCAGAAGAGTTTTGGTGGTATGGTCTCTTTTGAGCTTGATGGCACTATCGAGGATGTCAATCGGGTACTGACGGGCAC
>CAILXE010000190.1 GCA_903838095.1 uncultured Chlorobiaceae bacterium | reverse complement strand
TTTCTTGCTGTCTGTCCAAGTTTTTTCAGGGCGGCACCCTTGCTGCCTATCAGAATCTGTTTCTGTGTTTCACGCTCTACAACCACCGAACAGCGGATAAGATCCTTTCTTGTTGGATCGTTTTCAAACTGCTCCTTGAACTCGTCAATCACCACTTCGGTAGAATAGGGTACCTCCCGTCCGTAGAGCAGAAATATCTTTTCACGGATAATTTCACTGACAAAAAATCGTTCAGGAGCGGTGCTGAGCGTATCTTCCGGATAGAGCGGATAGTTGAGCGGTAAAAAGGGGCTGATTGTCTTGACAAGCTCGGGAAGGTTCGTACCATTCAAGGCTGAAACAGAGAGCACAGCGGCAGGGTTCCAGGTGTTTCTGACGAACTCTTCAGCCTGGCGTTGACGCTCTTCATTGACGAGATCACATTTATTGAGCACGGTAATAACTGGTTTGCCGGCAGGTTTCAGCCACTGGGTGAAAAGCTCTTCAGCAAACTCCCTGTCGAAATAATTTTTTTTACCCGAATAGGGCAGCAAGGCCAGAACAATATCAGCATCTTTCAGGGTATCCCGAATAACCGCAAGCATTGATTCATGAAGCTTTTGCTGTGGTTTCATGATCCCTGGAGTATCCAGAAAGATAATCTGGCAGTTATCGTTATGATATATGCCGGTGATTTTTTTTCTCGTGGTTTGTGGTTTAGGAGTGACAATGGAAAGCTTGTAGTCGAGAAGCCCGTTCAGAAGGGTTGATTTACCGGCATTGGGCGGGCCGATGATCATGGCGAAACCGCAGGAAAAAGAAGATAGTGCCATCAAAGATTTTTATGAGAGGTTCAAGCTGTTTACACAACTAAATACTAAATTATAAGCTTCCTTGATAATGAAAAAAGGTAAATGCAAATACTGTGATGGAAAAACAAAGCAAACTTGATCAGTGGCTTCTTGTTTCGATGGCAGGACTGATTGTTTTGGGGCTTATGGCGGTTTACAGCGCGACCAATGGAACTGGAGAAACGGCGCTATTTTACCGGCAGCTTTCATGGTGCATGATTGGTATTGTCGCTATGGCATTTGTCTATTTCAATGATGCCCGTATTCTCAGGGATAATTCCTATATGCTTTATATCATCGGAATTGCGCTGCTTGTGGCTGTGCTGATTTTCGGAAGAAAAATTGCCGGCCAGACAAGCTGGATGAAAATAGGCTTTTTCAGTTTTCAGCCTTCTGAAATCGCAAAGATAGCAACTATTCTTGCGATGGCAAGATTTCTGTCCGACGATGAAACTGATATATCTTTAATACAACATCTTTTTATTGCTCTCGCAATGGCATTTATTCCGGTATTGCTGATTATGCTGCAACCGGATATGGGTACAATGCTTACCATTTTACCTTTTGTGGCCGTTATGTTGATTATGGCAGGTTTTGATATTTATATCCTTATGCTGATTACGTTTCCCTTTATTCTGATGGTTGCCGGATTCTTCAATATTTATTTTATTCTTGCTCTTGCACTACTTATGTTTCTGGCACTTTTTCTGGAACATAAAAAAATCCAGCTTCATCAACTGTTTATTTTGGGGCCAGGTCTTGCCGCAAGTCTGTTTATGCATCGTTTTTCCAACGAAATACTAAAACCTCATCAGATAAAACGGATTCAGACATTTATTGATCCCATGTCGGATCCCCAGGGTGCAGGATATAATGCGCTGCAGGCTAAAATAGCAATAAGTTCGGGCGGTTTTTTGGGGAAAGGGTTTCTTGAGGGGACACAGACACAACTACGTTTTATTCCTGCTCAATGGACAGATTTCATATTTTGTGTTATAGCTGAAGAGCTTGGCTTTATTGGAGCATCACTCATGCTCGCCCTCTATCTTGTGCTGATTCTCAGGTTAATATGGATTATGTTTTCAATCCATAACAAGTTTGTGGAGCTCACAATTGGTGGATTTGTCACTCTGCTTTTTGTTCATGTCGTCATTAATATTGGCATGACTGTTGGTCTTATTCCGGTTATTGGCGTACCCCTTCCATTTGTCTCTTATGGAGGCTCTTCTTTGCTGGGCAATATGATTATGGTCGGATTGGCACTAAATTTTGTTCGGAATAAAAGAAATCTGGGGTATCATGGCGGGCTGGAACCAAGAAAAAAAAGCGCACCGTGATGCGCTTTCATTATCATATTTTTCCGGCTTGAAACGTTACTTTATTTTGTAGACAAAGCGCTTGCCCTCTTTGCCTGCAGGAACACGTTCGATTTCATTATCATCGACACCGTATTTATTAAACCAGAGACTGACGGTCGTTCCTTTGGTATCGAGAGCCTCAGCAATATCGCGAGGTTTAAAGCTTTTGTCAGGATTTGAACGAAGTAACTCCTTGATTGAAGCTCCAAGCTGGCCACGTCCAAATTTTTGGCTACTGGGTTGGGCTGGGGCAGCTCCTTCAAGCTTTGAAAGATTTGTTTCAAGTTTTTTTATGATTGTTGCAAGTTCATCTTCCAGAGGTCTGATTTTCTCCTGGTACTCAGTTTGAATCTGAGAGATTTCAGCCTGCAACCTTTTTTTATCTTCGACCAGTGATTGAAAATGATCAATCCTCTGAATAAAAAGGTCATATTTGTCTGGTGATCCACTTTCTCTTTTTATGATATTCATAGTCTTTTCTCTTTTTGGTTAATTCGTTTTATTTTAAAGCGAGCTAAATATATAATAATATCCTTATCTCTGCAAAATGATATTATTTGTCATTCTTCTCCTGTCTTCCATGTTTTTAATATGGCGACACGTGTTTTCAGAGTATGAAAATACAGGAAAAATATGAATATAAATGATCATGCTATAAATCGGGTTGCTGCTGTAACGCTTGGATGTAAATTGAACTATTCTGAAACATCCATGATACTTGATGAATTATGCAAACAAGGGTGGACGCTTTCGACAATTAAAGAGGGTGCTGAACTTATTATTATTCATACTTGTGCAGTAACAAAACAGGCGGAACAGAAGTGTCGACAGAAAATAAGAGGAATTATCAGAAATAATCCGTCCAGCAGGATTGCCGTCATTGGTTGTTATGCCCAGTTGTATCCTGAAGCACTTTCTGAAATAAACGGAATAGATGCAATTCTTGGAAGCAATGATAAATTTGACATACCATGCTATAACAAGATCAGTAAAAAAACTATACATCCTCCCCTTGTCAAGGTGACTCCTGCATCCACTCTCGATATCGTCTATCCGGGATATTCATTGCCAGCTTCACTGAGTATTGAGAGAACTCGTGCGTTTTTGAAAATACAGGATGGTTGTGATTATGGATGTTCATATTGTACAATTCCTCTGATCAGAGGTGTATCGCGATCAATACCAGCAGAGCAGATTGTGGAGCGCGCATCTTTCCTTGCTTCATCAGGGTATCGTGAAATTGTGCTGACAGGAGTCAATACAGGCGATTATCACTATGGAAAGCTGGGCTTGTGTGATCTTTTACGGATGCTGGAAAAAGTCAATATCAGTCGTATCCGTATCAGTTCGATAGAGCCTGATATTGTTAAGGGCACCTCTATTTAATCTTAAATGAT
>CAILXE010000189.1 GCA_903838095.1 uncultured Chlorobiaceae bacterium | reverse complement strand
CCATAACCATACTTGCCATAACCATACTTGCCATAACCATACTTGCCATAACCATACTTGCCATAACCATACTTGCCATAACCATACTTGCCTAAGCTGCCAGTATCGGGAGGCGCTATAGCCACAACACCAACAGTATGTGGTCTTAGAAACTGATCGTTCGAATATTCCTGCAATGGTTTTCGGCTGCTGTATTTCAAACGGGCAACAATAAGAGTTCCATCAACCGACCGGGCAAGCTGCGCCGCGTCGCTCAGGAACAGTGGAGGACTATCAAGCACAATCATATCAAACTCGCTGTCCAGTTGTTTGAGGAGAGCCAGCATTTTTGCAGAGCCAAGCAGTTCATTCGGATTGGGTACTTTTTTGCCGGCGCTGAGCAAAAAGAGCCTCTCTAAATGAGTTGGCTGAAAAAAGCTTTTGTCGATGGTATGCTGGTGGCTGTAGAGATACTCGGTAAGACCGTTATTTTTTTTGCAGTTAAATTTTTTATGCTGCGATGCCCGACGTAAATCACAGTCAATAATCAGGGTTTTTTTCCCTGTCAGTGCGTAAGCCATGCCGAGATTGGCGCACACCGTTGATTTTCCCTCATTCATGGCTGTACCTGAAACAAGAAGAGATTTGAGCTGCCCATCAATACGTGAGTAGTCAAGCGATGTTCGGAGTGTCCGGAAACTTTCAGCGAAGGGTGAACTCAGACCGTCGGTGATTCTGGGCATGGGTACTTCCAGACTTTTTGCAGGAATCGATTTCACTTTGCCTTTTTCGGCTTCAGTAAGAGCCTTTTCACGAAGCGCTTTACTTTTAGCACTATAGAAACGCTTCAATTTTTGGAAAAAATGATCCCCTGAAAAAGCGCTTTTCCCGTTCTGTGTCACAACAGGAATAACAGAAAGAAGCGGCAACCCAACCTCCCTGAAAAAGGTCTCATCAAAAACAGTGTCATCCAGACTCTCGGCAGCATAAGTATACAAAGCAGCAAGCAGTAAGCCGAGAACCAGGCCCATCAGTATGCTTTTATTCAGTTCAGGCTTTTCGGGGGTAAATGGGCGAAATGCTGAACCGATCAGCGACACACTGCCCACCTCCGAGCCAAGCAGAATGCGGGTTTCATCAAACTTCTCCTTCAGAAAAATGTAGGTTTTATTGACTACCTCCCGATCTCTGAAAAGTTTTGCATACTCCTGCTGTTTTTTGGGGAGTGTCGAGAGCTGGCTTTCGTAGAATTGCTTCAGGCGGTTGAACTCACCTGAACTGAAGTTCAGATCGTTCATTTTTCTTTCGATTTGCAGTTTTTCAGAAACTATGTCAAAATTAAATTTCTGGGCACGACCGGCATAACCAATTTCACCGGCAATTTTGCTGCGGCTGAGCTGTTCATAGCGACTTTTTACCACAGCAAGTTGACGCTTTTTTTCAAGTGTTTCCTCGGCATTCACTCCTTTGTCGCGCAACACCCGCATATACTCACTTTCACTGGAACGTATCTCGTCCATAATGGCGCCAAGCTGACTGTTGACATTCTGCGCTATTCTGGCGCTGAGCGCTTTGTCTTCAGCAGTCAGTTTCTTTTCCAGAAAATCAAGACTGTTTTTGGTAATATTATATTCGGCGAGAATATCGCGGTACCTGCTGTCCGTTTGAATAAGTTTATCGAGCAACATCTGGGCGTTGCCTGACAACTCATAGATCTCGTGCTCCGCCATGTATTTGGAGAGAAGATTATCGGTCTCGGCAACATTTTTTTTCTGTTCATCAAGCATTTCGACAATAAAGCGACTGGCCTGGGAGTACTTTTCAGAGTTCCTGGCTATATCAGCCTCTTTGTAAACCCTGCAGAGTGTATTGGATAAAAAAGCCGCTTCATCAGAAAAGGGACTTGTAACTGAAACTTTCAGTACATTGGTTTCCCGGGCGGCTTGCACCCTGATTCTCTTGTTAAACTTCAGGGCATAATACCGTAATTGTTGCTCAGACCCATTATCAGGAATCGGTGCTTGATGAAAAAGCTGAAATGGCTGGAAAAAACGATCGAATGGAGAGAGATACGTTCTTTTCCCAAAAAATTCAAGACCATCTTTTCTGTTGCTTTTATAGAGTTCTCTGACCGTCAGCTCTGATATAGGCATCGACTGTAGTAATTCAACATCTTTTTTAACGGCTGTATTTCCGCTACCCGACTCAACACCAAGTGCTTTCTGAAGTAAATCGCCTGTGCCCGCTGGGTCGTTGATCATGATGACCGAAACAGCGTGATATTCAGGAGTTGTTGAATTAAAATTGATGAACGCTGCTGTCAAGGAAAGCAGAAGAATCAGAAGAATACCATACTTACGCCGGAAAATAATTTTAAGTATCTCTTGAACACTGATCTCGCGCTCCCCGGCTTGCCTGTAATCGTTCTGCTGCTCAACGGGATTTAGGTTTTCATTCATCGTGCCAGTCTCTTTATTTATTTGCGTTGTTATGCAGGACAGAATAAATGCTGACCCAGGGGTATGCAATACTCATGATACTGGCAAGCTTGTAGATACTGATTGATTTTTCGGGAATAATGATGGTGTCATTCGGTTTCAACGCAATAAATGCAGATCGGTCACCGTGTTTGTAGAAGTCTTTCAAATTGATAATGTAGGCCTGCTTCCCGTCCTTGTCGGGCTCCTGGCGTGCAACAAGCACCTGTTTCAGATTTGCTTCAGGCCTTATGCCCCCTGCAAGCGCAAGAATGGTTGCAAAATCAACGCTCTCTTTCACGACCATTTGCCCCTGCCTGTTGACCTCACCAATGACGTTGACGATCATGAGAATATTGCCGTTATCATCCGTAAAATAGGAGCTCTGGACAAGGGGGTATTGAGGCCCTCCAAGCGGGTTATAGTTTTGCTGAACGGTTGATGACAGTGCAGGCAATACCTCCGCACTGGAGCTGAGAGGAAGTGACTGAACCGCCAGAAAAAGGATGATGAGTGTCTTGAAAAGACGCATTGGTGCTATGAGTTTTAATGCACGATTATTTCTCAGATTCTTGAATAAAAAAGTCAGGCCTTTCGAACAACAGGCCTGACCTAAAAAAGCAAAATTCGCTATTGTTGCGGCTGATCTTGCTGCTCTTCCGGATTGCTGCTTTGATCTGGATTAACTCCACCATTGCTTTGACTTCCATTATTGCCGCCATCAGGGCTCCCTGGAGATGGTGGTGGAGGCTGAATTACGATGGAGGTTATAAGAGCGGCAGTTCCTGCATTTGATTCATTTAATGAAGCAAACAGAGGCTCCGCTGAATAAATTAAAAAAGTCCCCACAAATAATGTAAGGCGTACAATATGTTTCATAAATTATTTCCCGATTGAGTTTCAGAGATTAAACGCTATACTTGCACCAAGGCAAACACGGATGCCATCGCCGGAATTATGGGTAAGATCAGCAAGAGCTACAGAGACAGCGATTGGCTGGCGATCGATGTAAAAAGTTTTCGCCATGCCGGCATTGAGATTTGTCCCGTTCCAGTCAGTAATGATATTGAAAGATTTCGCAAGCTCATACGCCAGATTGCCAAAAACGTAAGTGCCATGCTCTCCTTTGCCTGACTCAATGTCCAATGGGGATTTATCAGCAAATCTGCCTGTGCCTGCGCCTATACTATAATGCAGCCGGGTGGTTCTGATGGTTTTATTGACCATGGAATCGTGCTTGATACCACGGCTGTAGACGATATAGAAACTTTTGCCGGCATCACCTCCATCGGTGAGCATGATATTTTCTACACCAGCACCGATGGCATCATTGTTGCCGAGTGACCTTGTGATATGAATCGCTGAAGCGTATTCATCCCATTGAGAAATATCATTTGAAATAATCGAAATCTGAAGGCCAAGGTTTTTTTGTGGATCACCCACACCCACCCCAAGCACTGCAGCACCATCATTCTGTGAAGAATACTGCGCAGGGATTGTTCCGACAGCCCCCATAAAGACAACATTTCTTGATGCACCCCAAGCAACCGGAGTCGTCAGTGATTTGCCGTGACTATTCAGTGTATAAGAAAAAGCCTGCCTTGGCGCCGCGCCAGCCTCCTGTCCATGCAGGCTAAGAAGACCGAAGAGAGCTGGTATGAGATATTTTTTCGATAGCTTCATTGTTATGGCTTTTAGGTTATAAGGTGCTTCATGTAAACTATTAAAGCTCCGCTTCCTTCAGTCACATTCGAAGAATAACAGATTACAGTGTTCTGAGTTTTATTAGTGTAAGCATTTCTTGCCAAAATACAAAAAGCCCGTCAGTGTTAACGGGCTCTAATATTACTTTAAGCACGATTCAATGCAGTGTCAGCCCAAACATGGCTGATGAATATTTAGCAAAATCTGAAAGTGGCGCAAAAAACAGTCCGAAATATATGGTCAGTATCATAAGCACCGCCATAAAAACCTGTGCTGGCATACCGGGAGAAAACTGCTTCTCCTCGCCATGCCTTGATTCGCGAAGATACATGTTGAGCGGAATCAGCATGTAGTAATAGAGCGAAATAACACTGGTCATGATGCCGATAAGCGCCAGCCACATATAGAGTGAGCCTTTGGCAAGCAAGGCTGAAAAGATCATCAGTTTACCAATAAAGCCAAGGGTGGGGGGAAGACCAACAAGCGAAATCAGAAAAACGGTTAATGCCGCGCCTGCAAGTGGCATGTTTTTGCCAAGGCCTCTGTAGTCGTCGAGATTTTCACTGCCTGTTTTGTTGGCAATAAGAATGACAACATAGAAAGCGCCAAAATTCATCAGAAAATAGGAGAGCAGGTAAAAGAGAGTTGCCTGGGTTCCCAGCTCATCCATGACAATAATACCAAGAAGCAGGTACCCTGCATGAGCAATGGAAGAGTAGGCAAGCAGCCTCTTGACATTTTTCTGCCACAGCGCGACCACGTTGCCGTAAATCATGGAGGCAACTGAAAGCAGAATGAGAAGCGAGAGCCAGTCAATACCGAGAATGTCTTCATACGGGTGCCCTCCATGAGGGACTGCTATATAGAAAAAGCGCATAAGCAGGGCAAAACCGGCGGCCTTTGATGCTACTGAAAGATATGCCGTGATTGGTGTCGGAGCGCCTTCGTAGACGTCTGGTGACCAGAAGTGGAAGGGCACTGCGCCAATTTTGTAACCAAACCCTGCAAGCACAAGCAGTGTTGAAAAAATCATCACCAGCGGGTCATAACCATGGGTGGCCAGCTCTGCGCTGATCTTGATCAGGTTGGTTTGTGCGGTAAGACCGTAAATCAGTGAAAATCCGTACACCATGAGGCCCGATGAGACGGCGCCATACACCAGATATTTCAGGGCGGCTTCGGAGGATCGGGCATTGCGCTTGAAATAACCGGTCAGAATGTATGCGGTAAAGCTGACGAGTTCCATGGAGAGAAAAATCATCAGAAGATCGGAGGAACAGGCCATCATGATCATGCCTATGACCATGGCAACAATAAGGGCATAGTACTCGCCGATACTTTTGACCTCACGTTCGAACTGCTCGTCTGCCATGGTTATGACAACGGCAAGCATTCCGGAAAGGACAAAAAAGTATTTGAAGAAGAGTGCAAATTCGTCGAGAACGTACATTCCGAAAAAAAACTCTCCTGCGGGCAGGGCATGCTGCTGGTAGATGAAAAAGAAGCTGCCCGCCAGCCCGACAAGGGTGGTGATGGCAAGCAGATTATTTTTTCTGCCTTTTGCAACCAGATCGATAACGATGAGGAGCATGAAAAGCAGT
>CAILXE010000188.1 GCA_903838095.1 uncultured Chlorobiaceae bacterium | reverse complement strand
GAGAAGCGCTGTAACAACATGGTGACCGATTAATAAAGCTACACAAAAGGGAAGTTAATTGAAAACACAAAATACCATTTTCATGCAGACGCTACCGCTTCTTTCCGATGTGGCACAAAAAAAGCCACCGACCGAATTGCCCGGGCGGTGGCTGCAAATGAATTCTGTGTGTTTTACTTACTTAAAAGTCATAACGCACACCGGCAAGGATATTGCTGCTTGCGGCAGTGTACTCACCGTAACTATCGCGGAATTTTGATGGTTTCAGGTAACGATATCCAAGATCAACGGTAACATTACTTGCAACCTTGCACCCCACACCTGCACCAATTTGCCATGCAAAGACAGATGTTGATTTTTCTTCTGCGGGATAAAAATCAGCCGCATTTTTTGCTGTAAGACTTGCCCCGCCAAGGCCTGCCATGACATAAGGAGAAACATTTTTACTCTTTACATCAATATCATAATATCCGTTAAGCATGTAAGTCAACGTCGAAACTGAGTCACCATTTGTTACATTTACACCTTCAAATGTTTTTAGATCATTAGTCTGATAACCGAGAGCTGCTTCAACCCGGAAAGCATCCTGCTTGATACCTATAGCACCAACAATAGGCACTCCTGTTTTGTAGGTCACCCCATCACTATAATGGAGCCCATCAATACTATCTTTTACATCACCGTTACAAAAAATACCCAAGCCAACAGATCCGCTCACATAAGGAGTACTTGCTATAGCAGGGGCTGCCGAAATACCGGCAATCAATGCGGTCAATAAAATTTTTTTCATTGCTTTATTTATTTTGAAATAATTAATAATCAATCAGTACTATAGATAACTACATAACTCTATTTATAATTTCCAAAAAAATTAATTTTTTTCAAAAAAGTTTTTATGAGTTGAAATTGATTTTGTTATGCTTTTTTCGATGTCGAAAATACATGCTTAGCTCAGAGATCTTTTTGGCAGAATGAAAGCTTGCTCGCGAGTTGCCGAATTGATGCCTTTACGATAGCCATTAGGTATAATTGGTATCTGTTTTATGAGCAAGGACTTTTTGGCTTCCCTTGTATTGATCGGAAAGTTATCAAATCCATGTTTTGTAGTAATTGGCCGTTTTGGTAAAGATACTGCCGCATCTTCCCGTAGTGGCAAAGAAAAAAAAGCCACCGACCGAATCGCTCGGACGGTGGCTGCAAATGAATTCAGAATCTGTTTAATTCCTTAAAATCCATAACGAAGACCAGCAAGGATATTGGTGCTGGAAACTTTAAATTCGCCATCGCTATACTTGAATGCAGATGGCTTTGTATAACGGACACCAAGGTCAACGGTCAGATCCTTTGATGCCTTGACACCAACACCAGCACCAAGTTGCCAAGCAAAAGCGCTTTTTGAATCACTATTCGGTGATTTCGCTGAAACACCCCCTAGGCCCACCGTTACAAAAGGAGAAACGCTGGATTTGTCCAGACTAATATCATAATAGCCATTAACCATATAACTAAATAAAGAAACAGAGTCAGTGCTGTCTTGAATATCATTTGACTGATGAGCAAGAGCAGCTTCAATCCGGAAGTCATTCTGCTTGATACCGATTGCTCCGCCAAACGCCACTCCGGAATCGAATTTTACGTCCTCCTTTACGCCTCCTGTTGGTGTAAACGAACCGCTGTTAAGAAGCCCTAAGCCAACCGAGCCACTAACATAAGGAGTGCCTGCCAAAGCAGGAGCTGCCGACATACCGGCAATCAATGCGGTCAATAAAATTTTTTTCATTGCTGTGTTTTTTTTTGAAAAGTTCAAAAAGTGCATAACGCACAATAACATTGTTAACAACTGAATTTGCAAAAAAATTACATATTTACAAAAAATACCACATCAGTTGCGTTGGGCATGGGGCTTAAGTTTGCTTGCGATATCCATTAAAATTTTGCGGATCATGCAGTTTTTCCTTCTGCAGATAAAAAAAATATCGTTTTATACTCTTTTTTCAAGCAGATAGACCTTGTCGTTTTTTCTCACTGTTGTACACTTTATGGTGACGCTGTCGCCTTTTCCCGCATCAGTATCCGGCTGGTCGTTTGTGAAAAAAGTATCCGCAGTCAGAATGACCACTCCGGTTTTTGGACCAAGAATAGAGAGTTTGTTTCCTCGTCTGAGGCCGCGAGCGTAGATCAGTATTTCAGCAACTCCAGCTTTCGGATAATATTTTTTGACATCTCCGATGTAGGTTTTTTTCTCCTGGGCCAGTGAGCCATACTCTCTTGTCCAGGCGTCAAGAGGTTTTCCGAAATAAAAGCCCTCTGAAAATCCACGATTATAGACTTGGGCGAGATCATTTTTGAGTCTCATGGTCAGGTTGCTGTAGTTGCTCCTGAATTCCGGATCTGCGCGATGGCGGGTACAAAGGTTCAGCGCCTGGCGGTAGGCTGAAGTCGTTGTATGAACATATTCAGGACTGCGGCTTCTTCCCTCAATTTTGAATGCGCTGATTCCTGCATCAATGAGCACATCAAGAAACTCAATGGCACACAGATCTTTCGGGCTCATCACGTAATCTGTTCCAAGTTCGAGTTCCTCGTTCTCCTCCGGATCAGTAATAATATACTGCCTGCGGCATGGCTGCACACACTGTCCCCGATTCGCCGACCGGCCGAAAAGTTCCTGCGACATAAAGCAGCGGCCCGAAACGGCCACACACATAGCTCCATGTACAAAGCACTCGATGCGCACTCCAAGTCCATCACTCTTGATTTTGCCCGTGATATGGCGTACCTGCTCAAGGGTGAGTTCTCTGGCAAGGACAATCATCTTTGCTCCAAGAGCGGCATACAACTGTACCGCACTGTAGTTGCTGACTGATGCCTGGGTCGAGATATGAAACGGCATATCAATCTTCCGGCAAGCTTCGATAACTGCCATATCCGAGCAGATGACCGCGTCAATTTGAGCAGCCTTGGCGGCAGCTACAGTCTGCGTCATCTTTTTCAGTTCATTGTCATAGACGATCGTGTTCAGCGCCAGATAAGCCTTTGCGCTGTGCTTTGCGCAAATATTCATGACATTCGGAAAGTCCGCTGGCGTGAAATTGATGCTTCCCGCACGCATATTGTAGCCTTCAGCCCCGAAGTAGACTGCATCAGCACCTGCCTTGAGTGCCGTGAGCAAACAGGTCATATCACCGGCAGGTGCAATCAGTTCCAGGGGTGTTTCAATGTTGGCGTTCTCTTCCACTATCAAATTTAACCTGAGTTGGTCAAAGGCATCGTCGGTTTCCTTATGTCTGGCTGTGTGGTGTTACGAGCAGATAATGTACTCAAGATGGAAGAGAAATCCAGTGTTGACTTTGATTTACGGTCTGACGTGAGTTACATTATCTGCAATAGTTGGCGGGCGGCAGCTTCACTATGCTGAAAGCAAATCAGGCCATTCGACTTGATGCGGCGTCCTTGGTATAGGGGGCGTCAAACATAATGCATCGAATAATTTATAACGATATATATCGAAGGTAACTCCGATGAATGAACGTCTTTTCCTGAAACTTCTTCTTGCACTTTTTTCAGGGCTTATTGTCGCCGAGCTGTTTGTTGTACTTTTTTTTGGGTTCAGGCTGGAGCTGTTGCTGTTCTGGTTCATTCTTGCCGTTGCTTTCTCGGGTATTCTTGTTGTTATTCGTCTGCTGGGTCAGCAGCGGACGGAGATTGATTCTGTCTCATCGCGGCGAGCAAAGATGAAGCGCTCCGATGTGATGCGCGATCGGCTCATCGAGTATAGTGTTGATGAGGAGTTTCTTGGCGCAGAGAGCTTCACACAAGGCAAAGGCGATCAGCAGAAGCCTTCGTCTGCGGAGTCTGTTTCAAGACGAGATTCTGAAGGAGCCTGCGGAGAAACATTGTCTGTTCTGGAGAGCTGGTCTATGGAGAGGGAGAGTTTTGATGAGTACATTCGTCGTTCGATGAGCGGTGCAGAGGAGGGCTCAGAATGTGCAGATGCTCTTTCCGTTGATCTTGATGGTGCTGCTCTTTCACGCGGAATAGTGAGGCCGCCGGAGGATTTTGAGCACAGTCCGAAATCGGTGATGGCCAGTCTGAAACGGGCGGGGATGAAGCCATGAAGCCGGTTGCGCCAAGCAAGGCCAGATTGCGGCATTTTGTGAAGCTCCACCAGAAAAAGTACAGGGATTCTGAGGGGCTTTTTCTGGCCGAAGGGCTTCGCACGGTGAGGGAGCTTTGTCTGCATCTGCCCGACGAGGATATGCTTGTTGCCCTTTTGATCAAGGATGGGGAAGCTGAAAGTGCCTGTTTTGCTGAACCTTACGGTAGAAAGGTTTTTGTTGTTACCGAAAAAGAGTGCGCCCAGCTTGCGGCAACTTCGACATCGCAGGGAGTTTTTGGCGTTTTTCGTCAACAGCCTCCTGAGAGATATGAATCGGAGGGGAAGCCGGGCCAATCGCTCATTATCGCTCTCGATGATGTTCAGGATCCAGGCAATGTGGGTACCATCCTCAGAACAGCCGTCTGGTTCGGAGCTGATGCCATGATTTGCAGCGCCGGAACGGTGGATCGCTATAACCCAAAAGTGGTGCGTTCGTGTGCCGGAAGCCTCTTTACACTTCGCCATTACGGTGTTGAGCAGCTTCATAAGGAGCTTCACCGTCTCCAGACTATCGGCTATTCTCTTGTTTGCTCATCACTTGATGGTAAGGATTTCAGGCATTTGGCTCCCTGGCCAAACAAAATAGTGCTGGTGATTGGTAATGAGGCCAATGGCATCAGTGAGGCGATAACCGCTCGGGCAGATTTTCTTGTGAGAATCCCGCATTGTGGTGAAAAAACGGGCGTTGAATCGCTCAATGCCTCAGTGTCAGCCGCCATTCTTTTGGAGCGACTGACGCTGGGGTGAAGTTCAGGCATTCTCCCCGTCAATGTTCATGGTGGAATGCAGATGCACCGGTTTCGCCGCTTTCTTGCGCAGCCGGATGTTCAGCATTTCAACCGAGATGGAGAAGGCCATGGCAAAGTAGATATACCCTTTTGGAATTTCAAATCCGACTCCTTCAGCAAGGAGTGTGACGCCGACAAGAATCAAAAAGCTGAGGGCAAGCATTTTAATGGTAGGATGCTCTTCGACAAAATCGCTGATGGATTTGGCAGCCAGCATCATGATGCCGATAGAGATCATGATGGCTATGATCATCACCTGAACATCATCGGCAAGTCCTACTGCGGTAATGACAGAGTCAAGCGAAAAGACAATGTCGATCACTGCGATCTGCACCATGGTCATGATAAAATTGCTGCCCGTGCCTCCTGTTTTACTCTCTGCTTCTCCTTCAAGGCTTTGGTGAATCTCCTGAGTGCTTTTCGCAAGCAAAAAAAGGCCACCTCCAAGAAGAATCAGGTCTCGTCCTGAAAACGTGTGACTGAGCAGCGTAAAGAGTCCTGTTGTCAATCCCATCACCCATGTTATGGAGAGCAGCAGGGCGATTCTGGTCAGCAT
>CAILXE010000187.1 GCA_903838095.1 uncultured Chlorobiaceae bacterium | reverse complement strand
GAAAATGTTTTTATGGCCCATGGTATTGGCCATTTTATTTGCTCCCTGAAATGTTATCTTTAAGTCGTTTAATAGAGCTTGTCATGTAAAAGTCCGGGGAATTGGTGAATATCAAGGATGTTACTGCATCGGTAGCCGATGAAATAGTGATTTTTCAGCAGAAGTACAAAATGGTGCTTCATGCGAGGAATACGCTTGTTGATAAAGTTTCCCGTTATGTGCTTAAACAGCAGGGAAAGCAGATTCGCCCTGCTATGGTGCTGCTTTCGGCCCAGTTGTGTGGCGGGGTGAGTGAGGCAAGTTATCGTGCCGCGATAATGGTTGAGCTGCTGCACTCAGCAACGCTGATTCACGATGACGTGGTGGACGGCGCTGAAATGAGGCGAGGGTTGCCATCAATTAATGCATTGTGGAAAAATAAGATATCGGTTCTGATGGGCGATTATCTTCTTTCCAGAGGTCTTCTTTACTCTCTTGAACATAAAGATTATGGTTTTCTTCATCTGGTTTCCGAAGCGGTACGCCGGATGAGTGAAGGCGAAATTCTTCAGATACAGAAAACCCGGAGTCTTGATATTTCTGAAGAAGATTATCTGAGCGTCATTTCAGACAAGACAGCTTCGCTGATCTCTTCCTCTTGTGCAATGGGGGCTATGAGCGCAACATCTGATGAAGAAAAAATTGCAGCTCTGAAAAGTTACGGAGAGTATCTTGGTCTTGCTTTCCAGATACGTGATGATTTGCTTGATTACACCGGGGATTCAAAAAAAACAGGCAAACAGATGGGTATCGATATCAAAGACAAGAAGATAACGCTTCCCCTTATTTATGCGCTGCGCAATTCTCCATTGTCAGAACAGAAGATGATTCGCTCCATTCTGAAGAGCTCTCGTAAAAGAGCGGTGAAGAGCAGTGAAGTGATTGCATTTGTTACCGGCAAAGGTGGTCTTGCTTATGCCGCTGAAGTAGCAGAACGGCTTGCCGCGCAAGCGGTGGCCTCAATCAGCTCTTTTCCGGATGGGCCAGCTAAAACATCATTGTTGCGGCTTGTGGATTTTGTCATGATCAGACAGTATTAGTGGCTTCTGCTGCATGAGGTATTTGTTCAGTTTGAATAGAAATAACCGTAAGAGTCGAGATGAAAAAAGCAGTTGTAATCGGTCTTATACTTTTAGGATTTCTGGTGTTGTTCGACAAACTGATTATGCCGCTGTATATTTCACAGGGTAGTGTCAAGGTTGTTCCGGATGTGACGAACATGACCTATGATGATGCAGCACAGAAGTTGAGATGGGCTGGTTTTGATGCCATCAAAAGCTATAATGTCAAGTACCTCAGCCAGGTTGATTCCAATATTGTTATTTCGCAGATGCCTCAGGCAGGAATGGAGGTAAAGCCGGGCAGAAACGTCTATCTGGTGTTGAACCGGCGTGAAAAGCCAAATTTTTCCATGCCCGATTTTGTGGGAAGGCCGGAATTTGATGCCCGTCAGGCGGCGGCACGGATGGATATAGTGATTGGGGTACAGACCGGCACAGTGAGCAAGCCTGAGGAGGATGGACGGGTTCTCAGCCAGTCAATACCGGCTCAGGCCCTGGTAAAGTCAGGTTCGTCTGTCTCTATTATTGTCGGCAAGTATGAAGTTGCGGCAGCAGGCTCGGAGAAAATTGTACTTCCTTCTGTTTTGGGTATGTCTCTTTCGCAAGCCCAGCAGGTTATTGCTGATGCCGGGCTCAAGACAGGAAAGGTTACTACTGAATATTCTGCACTTCTTGTTCCCAATACGGTCATTAGTCAAAAGCCGGGTGTCGGCACGTATGTCTCTCGTGATCAGTCCGTCGAACTGACCGTGGTCACCGCCGAGTAGCAGTGATTACCGATAGTTGGTATTCTTGTACTCATCGCGCAGATCCTTTATGCCTGTCGTTCTGTCGTTACCGTCACTGATGAGGCCGAAATATTCAAGAATGATCCGTATAACCAGCCACAGTCCTGCAAAAAAAATTGAGAAAGATCCCCAGATATAAGTGATAGATTTTTTTGCCATAAAGAGAGATTGAGAATCATAAAAAAAACCACTCACTGCAGGAATGGCCTTGCATGAGTGGGCAATGGTCATGATTTTTCAGTCGGAAAGGGAATCTTCTGCTTCAAACCAGTCTTCAGAGTCTGAACCGTGAGTTTTTCCCCGGTTTTCCCATCGGTAATATGCTGCGATTCTTACCTGTTCCTCACGCATTTCCCGGGTTTGTACAGCTTTCGTTTTTTTGCTTTTTTTTACGGGATTTTTTTTCTTGTCCTCTATTTCTGTCGTACTTTTTGCCATTTTTCTTGTTTTGTATTAATTGGTAGGGCCTAACTTATCTAATTTTTCCTATAAAAAAAATAGTCTGCTTAGAGCCATCGCTTTCCAAGAGCGCTGAATGAAATGACCAGAATGATGGTTATTGCTTCGATGATCATAAAGATATCTTTTGGTATCCACGCATTGACGGTCAATCCGCCGTATTCCAGAAATCCGAAAAAAAGAGCTGAGAGGAGAATCCACAACGGATGTGCTCCTGCCAGGAGTGCGACGGCAATGCCTGTAAAGCCGATCCCGCCGGTCATTCCGGCCTCATAGTAATGTTTATAGCCGAGCACAAGGTTTGCAGCTCCAAGACCCGCGATTGCGCCGCCGATGCCCATTGCGGTCAGGGTGTGCATTCCAGCATTAATTCCTCCATATTGAGCAGCCTCTGGTTGTATTCCGGATGCGCGCATTTCAAAGCCGAATCTCGAATGAAAGAGAAGAATCCAGCAAAGCAGCGTCACTCCTGCGGTGAGCAGTGTGCTGAGATTTGCCGGGGAGTTGGTGACTAATCCGGTTACAGAATCGAATGAAGGGATGATGGCGTTGGCATTGATTTGGGGAGTATGAACCGTCGAGGGAATCGCAAAATGGTACGTCAGCAGATATCCGGTAATGCCCTGGGCAATAAAATTAAGCATTATCGTTGCGATCACTTCATTGACACCAAAGCGTACCTTGAGGGTTCCTGCCAGAAGCGCCCAGCAGGCCCCGGCTGCAATTGCAGAACAAATACAGAGCGTGATAGATACTGCGGAAGGCATTGCAGCAGGAAGCATTGCGCCGGTCATGGCGGCAGCAAATGTCCCCATAAGAAGCTGGCCCTCAGCGCCGATATTGAAAAGCCTTATCTGAAAAGGAATTGCAACGGCAAGTCCCATGAGAACAAGCGTTGTCATTCTGAATACAACCTGTCCGACTCCATAGGGCGTTCCAAGTGTTGAACGGAACATTTTCTGAAAAATCATGATCGGATCACTGCCAGCCATAACAATGATCAGACTGCTGACCGCAATCGCCGAAACTGCCGAAAGCATTGGTATGAGAAGTCGGAGGCTTTTTGGATTCATGCTCAGCAAGGGTTCATGTGATATACAGGCCGATCTCTTTTTCAAACTCATGTCCAGCCACTCTTTTGAGCTCTACCTCTTCCTGACTGAATTCGTGTCGGACAGAGCCTTTGTAAAAGCAGGCGATTCTCGTTGAAAGTGCCATGATCTCTTCCAGTTCGGAGGAGACAAGAAGTATTGCCATGCCACTGTCGCGTGCTTCGATAATTTTTTTGTGGATTGTTTCAATAGCGCCGATATCCACTCCACGGGTAGGTTGGGCAAGAATGAGCAGGGAGATATCCGGGCGTCCAAGCTCGCGGGCAAGAACAACCTTCTGCTGGTTGCCTCCTGAGAGGTCGCTGAGCGGTTGACGATCCGGGGAGGTGCATCTGATATCATAATCCGCAATCATCGTTTCAGTATAGGCTTTGATAACGCGTTTGTTGAAGCCGATACCCTGGTGAAATGATCGCTCCCGGTGCCTGCCGAACAGCAGATTCTCAGCAATGGTGTAATCGAGAATAACAGCATGTCGCAGACGATTTTCAGGAGTGTGCGAAACTCCCATGCGAGCAATAGTCGCAGGACTTTGTCCGATGAGCGATTTTCCTTTGAGTGTCGCCTCCCCGGAGAGGGAGCTGCCAGCCGGTGCAAGTCCCCAGAGCGCCTTCACGAGTTCGCTTTGTCCATTTCCTTCAACTCCTGCAATTCCGTAAATCTCTCCTGCTTTGATGTTCAGGCTGAGGTCATGGAGCTTCTCTTCCCCAGTCTGCGTGAGATATCTGAGGTTGTGAATGTTGAGAATAATCTCCTGAGGTGAAGCCGGGGTATTGATGACTCTTAACAGCACACTGCGTCCAACCATCATGCGGGCAAGCTCCGGTTTTGTTACTGAAGATGCCGGCACAGTTCCCACAATCTCTCCTTTTCTCATGACGCTGATCGTGTCTGCCACGTTGAGCACTTCGTCAAGTTTATGGGTAATCAGAATAACGGTTTTTCCTCTGGCGCGGAGAGATCGGAGCGTCGCAAAAAGCCGATCTGTTTCAGAAGGGGTAAGCACTGCGGTCGGTTCATCAAAAATCATGATGGCCGCCTGACGAAAAAGGAGTTTGAGAATTTCAACCCGTTGTTGCTCCCCGATGCTGAGGTTTGCTACCGGGGCGTCAGGGTCAACCGCCAGACCATAAGCTTCGGCATCTTTTTGGATAAGAGCCTTGGCTTTTTTCAGAGGGAGAGAACGAAAAAGTGCGGTCTGTTCATGACCAAGAATAATATTTTCTGCAACAGAGAGTTCTGGCACAAGCATAAAGTGCTGATGAACCATGCCGATACCAGCCGCGATGGCGTCCCGTGGAGAGGTGAAACGGACAGGTTTTCCCTGTATGATCACCTCACCAGACGTTGGCAGGTGCATGCCGTAAATGATTTTTGTCAGTGTACTTTTTCCTGCTCCGTTCTCACCGACCAGCGCATGAATGGCGCCCTCTTCGACAGAAAGCGAAATATTGCGGTTTGCGAAAAAGCTGCCAAACTTTTTTGAAACATCGTTCAAACGGACGGCAATACCCATAGGATGAGAATTTTCGTTCGGTTATACCCAGCTTAACACTGTTTTGATGGACTCTTTACCATCCAGAGCCTTGCGGTAAGCAAGTTCAAACTGAGAGACAGGATAGGCGCCAGTAAAAAACTTTTCTGCCTCAATTCTTTCGCTATCAAGCAGTGAAGAAGCTTCCTTCAGATGAGAAAGTGTGGTAATACTGGAGCTGATGATGACCGGTTCTTTATGCTGTATCAGGCGGTAATCATAGGCCATCACCTCATAATTGCCCATCAGCAGCACAACCGCCTGCGGCTTCATCAGGCGAGTCGCCTTTTCAACCATAAGAATTCTGCCGGTTGTCTCAATAATCAGGTCGTAGCAGTTGTTGAACTCCGGGGTGAAGTCGTCAATGTCGAGTGCAATATGTTCAGCGTGGGAAAGTTGTCCTCTGATACTGAATGTTTCAACGGCATCAACATGTTTGATGCCAAGTGAATGAAGATACTCTGAAACCATAAGGCCAACCGAGCCGAGACCAAGCAGAAGAACTTTTGAGGAGGCCTCAAGAGGTGCTTTGCTGATTGCAGCGATGGTGTAGGCAAGCAAACCGATAAGCAGATCCCGGTGAACAGGAGGTCGGCCAAGAGCCAGAACATTCTGCCTTGAGGTTGGAATGATCTCCGCATGACATCCGGCATAAGGCTCAATTCCCGGCCAGCGATCACCCCTGAAAGTATACACAAAATCACCCTGTTGCAGGTCGGTGATTCCCTTACCTGTCTGGATAACCTGACCGATAGCCTCACTCCCTGGCATAATCGGATATTTGAAAACCTTGCTTGATACCGGTTTGTTGGTCAGAAGAAGTCGGTCAAATCCCGGTGTGATGGTGCTGGCAATAGTTTTGACCAGAATATCGTCAGGCTGATCCGCATGATATGCAGTACTCTGCAATTTAAGTTTGTTGGCTTTCAGCAAAACAATTGCTTGAGTTTCCCCCTTCATGGTCATTGGTATGGTTTCTTCAAAATCTTTTGTCAATAACTATAACTCTCTTTCTTGCGAAAAGCGGCCTTTACAAAAGGTCAATATCCTTTTGCATTTCGTCAAGATACTCAAAGGGGAAAGATAAACAGGGACTGGAAATATGTAAACAGGAAATAAAAAAGCTGTTCAATTCTCCAGCCGTCGCAGGGGGAGAATTGAACAGGCTTTCTTTTATGCTTTGATGATGCTTTCTGTTGGGCATATCGCGACGCAGGCGGGAGCATCATTATGGCCGATACAGTCAACACAGACAGCTTCATCGATGATATAGGTATCCTCGCCAACTGAAATAGCTTTTACCGGACATTCTGGCTCGCAGGCTCCGCACAGAATGCAGGTATCAATAATTTTATGTGCCATAATTCTTTATTATGTCTATGGTTAAAATAAAAAAGGGCTTTCACGCCCTTGATGATGCGCTGAATATAGCGATTTGGTTGTCCAAACCTGCTTTTGTTCTTCTTTCTCTTTGAAATGAGGCTTGCCAATTCAGTTGGAAAGGCAGATGAGGGTCTGCCTATACATTGAAAAGCAAGCTCAACAACCATGAAATGGCGCTGATGACTACTGATCCTGCCACAGCCCACCAGAAGCCGTCAATAGTGAATCCACTCACAAGTACGGCTGCGAACTGCAACAGCAAAGCGTTGATGACAAAGAGGAAAAGTCCAAGGGTGAGAATAATAAAGGGGAAGGAGAAAAAAAGCATGACAGGCCGTACAAGAGCGTTGATCAGCCCGAGGACAAGCGCCACAGCAATTGCTACAACGAAGCTTTTGATGTGAATTCCCTCAAGGATATGTGCGG
>CAILXE010000186.1 GCA_903838095.1 uncultured Chlorobiaceae bacterium | reverse complement strand
TGACTTGTTTGCGCTCTTCGTGACTCGTCATTCGACCTCTCCCACCAAGAGCGCTCGGAACTTTTTTTGCAGTACCAACAGCGCGGCGGCTTCTGCTAAGGCTTTATCTTTGCGTAATAATTCTCGCTCAAGACTTTGATTCTCTACTTTCAATGCGCGTAAGGTCTGCACGTCTTCACGCGACCCTCCTAAATCAGCATGACTACAGAAATCTATTTTCCATTGATCAAGTTGATGAGCAAAAACACCACGTTCACGACACCAGGTATTTAAATCGTCACCAAGTAAGCTATAACTTTGCTGTAACGCGGTTAGTCGTTCTTCAGGACTCCAACCCATTGGGCTTTTTGAGGTCGGTGTTGCCGTCTTATTGCTGGTCTTTTTACTTTGTCTCATCCAATCTTTCAATGTCGTTACGTTGATGTTTAATTCCTTTGCGATCGTTTCAATAGTTTGATCATTGCTACGACTATATACTTTTACCAAGGCTTGTTCTTTGAAGCCTTTCGAGTATCTATTATATGTTTTCATTCCTAATCTCAAATTTATTTATTAAAAATTTGAGGCGACAACTATTCTGACTCAGGGGGTTTGCAACCCAACCAACAACTGTGTTCACAATGCGCCAAGCCTTATGTGGGCATTTCAAAGACAGAAGACTCAGATATCATCGAAATAGACATAGCCGCCCATGTACGCCGGATTAAGCGCCGGTGTTTTCGAAAAAATTGTGATTGTCCGAATGGACCCTTTTTGATCACAGCGCCGCCTGCAGCACGGTTGATTCCCAAAAGTTCACTCGGTGTTTCGGTCTGGGTTGAGGTGCTATTACAGAAATACCAGCACTCTGTCCCCACGAATCGCTTGTGTACGCATTTAAGCGCATTGGGTGCACCTATTTCTCAAGGGACAATAACGGGTGGGCTTCAAAAACTGGTGCCGCTGTTTGAGCCGCTCAGTGAGGCGCTGATGGAAAGACATCTGACAGAGCGCTTATTTCACGGCGATGAAACACGTTGGAAAGTTTTCCATGAAATCGAAGGAAAAATCGGTCACCGCTGGTATTTATGGGTGACCCGCTCGGCATCGGTCGTGTTTTTTTGGATGGCACCGGGTCGCGGCGCTGATGAGATAAAGACCCATATGTCCGAACTAAACCGGGAGGTCACTATTATCTTTGTTTGTGACCGCTACAAAGCCTATCAATGTTGGGCCAAGGACTTTCCCTTGCTGCTATTAGCGTTTTGCTGGGCGCATGTGAGACGAGATTTTTTGGAAGGGGCTAAGGCTTGGCCGGATTTGGCATCATGGATGCACTCGTGGGTTGAAGCCATTGGGGAACTCTATCACCTCAATGCCGAACGTCTGGCGGATTGGAATAAGGCGCTGCCTTTAACGGAGCAGTCGCAATCCTTTCAAGTTCGACATCAGTTATTGGCGGACGGCCTGACAGCCATGGCGGCAAAACGCGAATTAGCCTTGGTCGATCCTGACTTACAGAGCGCACAGAAAAAAGTGTTGAACAGTCTCAAAAATCATTGGGGTGGATTGACGGTGTTTCTTGATCATCCCCAGACCCCGATGGATAATAACAAGGCTGAAAACAGCGTCCGCAACCCCGCCACGGGGCGTAAGAATTATTATGGCTCCGGTGCCGAATGGAGTGCGGAACTTGCCGCCATGCTGTTTTCAATTTTACAGACGATCATCCTCTGGAATATCAATCCCCGGCATTGGCTACAGGCCTATCTGACGGCGTGCGCCGAAAACGGCGGCCAGCCCCCGACTGACTTGACGCCTTTTCTGCCTTGGACGATGGGTGAGGTGCGTCTTTGTGAGTTAAAGAAACCTCTAAAGCAGATACCGGATAAACCGACTCATACCCCGGATACCACTTGAAACGTTATTGTGGTCGCGATTTCAGCGAAGACGAATTGAGCCTGATTAGAACGCTGCTCGCGGAAGATCCCAATCGGTCCCGCGCTGAGTTGTCGCGTCGGGTCTGCCAGGCTTTGCAGTGGCTAAAACCGGATGGAGGATTGAAAGAAATGTCCTGTCGGGTGGCCATGCTGCGTATGCAACAAGATAAGCTCATTCAACTGCCGCCTCCTCGCGGTCAGCGTCCGCAGACGCGTATCGAGATAACCGTTGCAACTGCTCCACAAGGCGTTATTGATTGTCCGGTTCATGCTTTACCCGATCTTGAACTTCGTTTGGTCAGTGCCGGTGCAAACTCCCGTCTATGGAATGAATTCATTCACCGCTATCACTATCTGGGCTATCAACCGCTTCCCGGCGCTCAATTGCGTTACTGGGTGTATGCCGGGGAGCAGTTAGTGGCTCTCATCAGCTTTGGTGCAGCCGCCTGGATGTGTGCGCCACGCGACCAATTCATTGGCTGGAATCATCTGCAACGCCAAAATAACCTGTATCAAGTCGTCAATAACGCCCGTTTTCTAATCCTGCCTTGGGTAAACTCGAAAAATCTGGCATCCAAAATATTGGGGCTGACCGCTAGGCAGCTACCGCACGATTGGCAGCATCGCTACAACTACCGTCCTCTGGTTTTAGAAACCTTTGTCGAGCAAGCACGATTCACAGGAGGTTGCTATCGAGCGGCTAATTGGAATCATGTAGGTCAAACCAAGGGTCGTGGCAAACTTGGACCTGCCGGTAAGATTAGCGTTCCTATCAAGGATGTCTGGTTATACCCCTTAGAGAAAAAATTCAAATTCAAACTGATTAGTCAATAGAGTGGTTGGCCGAATATTTAC
>CAILXE010000185.1 GCA_903838095.1 uncultured Chlorobiaceae bacterium | reverse complement strand
TCTTTCCACGCTTCTGCTCTCCCGTCATAAAACTACTCTATATTTTGCAGTTGTTCCCTTATCTTTTCCAGCTCTTCCTTGATTTGGACAATTTTCTGGGAGATTTCTGCATTCTGGGATTTGGACGCAATCGTGTTCGCTTCGCGCAACTGCTCCTGAAGCAGAAAATTCAACTTCCTGCCAGTACCACTTTCATCGTTTTCCAACTCTTCAAGAAAAAACTTGTTATGACTGGCAAAGCGGGTCAGCTCTTCAGTAATATCAAGTTTATCAGCGGCAAGAATCAATTCCATTTCAAGCCGATCCTTGCTGTAGGCCAAATCCTTACCGGCAATAATCTCAACTTTTGCCGCAAGTTTTTTTCTGATTGTCTCAAGATTATCAAATGCAAGTGCCGTGATGACGCCAAGAATACGCTCTATCTCAGCAATTCTGCTACTGAAATCTATTGAGAGCTCCTCCCCTTCCCTGCGTCGCATTGTCTTGAGTCGAACGATGGCATCATGCAACAACGCCTTGACAAAAGGCCAGCACTGATCAGCTCTGTCAAAAGAGGTCGTTCCGGTATCAAATATTTCAGGAAACCTCAGTATATGTTCAAGCTGAAGATCTACATCAAGCTCCGCCTCCCTCTTGAGGGTATCAAGCAGCTCTTTATATGCTTTTACTTTTGCGACATTGATGCTGACTGAGATGGGCTGCTCTTCTTCAATCTGAATCTGAATAAACGCAGATATTTTCCCCCTCTGAAAATGAGCGCGGATCATCTCCCTGACTTCAAGCTCAAAAGAGAGTAACTGACGAGGAAGCTTGACACTGATTTCAGCAAAGCGGTTGTTGACTGAGCGTAACTCTACAAGAGTCCGAACACCATTTTCCAAAGCCTCTGCACTGCCATATCCAGTCATACTTTCCAACATAGCTTTCCAACGTATATTCTTTGTTAAAAAGAGAGCCTGCAAGAGGTCACCTTGCTGAAATCAGGCAACTGGCACTATTATTTGCGAAGATCAAGTTCACCGATCACTTTACGATAACGATCGATATCTATATTTTTAACGTAATTCAGCATCTTTTTACGCTTGGCGACCAGCATCAGCAAACCCCGACGGGAATGCTTGTCCTTCGGATGCAGTTGCAAATGACCGGTAAGATCACTGATTCTGCGGGTGTATAACGCCACCTGTACCTCAGACTTTCCGGTATTCTTTTCAGAAGCGCCAAACTGCTTGATAACTTCGGCTTTATATTCTTTTGTCAGGCTCATGTCGTTTCGATTGTTATGTTAAATCAGTTGACCTTTAATATAATATTATTAGCAATACAACTCCACCGTTTTTTTATCTTTTTCAAGCTGGATTTTCAACTCTTCAAGATTACGAAATTTCTTCTCCTCCCTGATATACTTCAGCAAACTGAACCTGAGAAAGCTGCCGTAAAGGTCTCCACTGTAACCAAGGAGATGTGCTTCAACTGTTTTAATGCCTTCAGAAGAGATCGTGGGCCGAACTCCAACATTTATCAAGGCCATAAACGTCACGCCATTTACTGCTGTTTGAGCCAGATAAACGCCGGATCGGGGCAGCAGTTTGCCTGGATCGGACAACATGAGATTCACGGTCGGAAAACCGATTGTCCGCCCAAGTTTCTCGCCTTCCACCACTGTGCCAGTAATCATATACGACGAGCCAAGAAATTCATTGGCCTCTTCAAGCTGCCCGCTTTCAAGCAGTGTCCTTATCCTCGTACTGGAAAAATGTTCGTTTCCAATGAGCACTTCATCGACGACCTCCACATCAACATGAAGCTCACGTCCCAAACTTTCCAGCTTTTCACGACTCCCGCTCCTGTCTCGACCGAAAGCATGATCATATCCAACAATAACACATTTTGCGCAGAGCAGTGTAACAAGAATATTTCTGATAAAATCGTCTGAACTTCGCGCAGCAAAATCTGCGGTAAATCTTATAATAACAAGCAGATCCACTTGCTCACGGGCAAGAAGATCAATTTTTTCATCAAGGGTGGTCAGCAAACCAAGCGGGCCTGAAACACCTCCCTTAAGCACCCTTCTTGGATGCGGTTCGAACGTAACCACAACACTCCTCAAACTGCGACTTTTCGCAACAGAGACCATCCGGGAGATAATTGTCCTGTGCCCTTTATGCACACCATCATAAGAACCAACGGTCACGACCGAAGGAATGGGCAAAAAATCGACAGGTGTGCTTGAACCATAATTGAAGACAAGGTTATTATAATATTCAACAATGCGCATGGATTCTTTTATCTCCCTTCACTCAGATTGGTGTTTGATGCCTTCTGAAGAATGCCTTCAATTGCCTCTGATACTGTTTTAGCTGAACTCAGTTGCCAATAACCAATAGAGAGTCGCCTCAGTGAAGCCAGATAGCCCCCGACACCCAGAGCAGAACCTAACTCATGAGCAATAACACGGATATAGGCTCCCTTGGAAACATGAAGAATAAAATAAACTATCGGAAATTCGATACGGGTAATCTCAAAACGATGAATGACAATCTCTTTTGCTTTTCGCTCTTTAATTACCACCCCTTTGCGTGCATGTTGGTAGAGTCGTTTTCCATTATGCCAGGCTGCCGAGTGCATTGGAGGCTGTTGCTGATGCTGACCGACAAATCCCGAAGCGATTGACCTGACCTCCTGTTCCGTCAGGTGGGTAAACGGTAAATCTCCATATTCTGCGGTTTCAGTATCATGACTTTCCGTCATGACACCAAGCTTGATCGTCCCTTCATAAACCTTGTCAAGCACCTCAAGCGTGGCAATCTCTTTGGTTTTTCGCCCCGTAGCAAGTATGAGCAGTCCTGTTGCCTTTGGATCAAGGGTTCCGCAATGACCAACTTTACGTTGCAGGCCACAGCTTTTAAAAGTATTTCTGATTTTAGCCACAACATCGAAGGAGGTCCAGTCGAGCGGTTTATCAATCAGAAGAAACTCTCCTTCGTCAGGTTGAGCTTCCCCGTTGTGTTGTACATCCATGCACACTGTTTACAAGACGCTCTCAGTTAATCGTTTTCTACGGAACCTTTTCTCACTTCATTCAAGAGCTGCTCAATTCTTTGGGCACGCTCATACAGATGATCTTCATGAAATTCGAGCTCCGGAATACGCCTGAAATGGTGACGAATTTTCGACGACAGAATTTTTCTGATACTTTT
>CAILXE010000184.1 GCA_903838095.1 uncultured Chlorobiaceae bacterium | reverse complement strand
ATGCCAGATGGGTAATATCAGGAAAATGTTGCAGCCAGGCCTCAAACCTTGGCACAACCCTTTCCGCCTGCGTCTGCTGCAACATAATCTCGCTGATCATGACAGCATACCGGTCTGTGGTCTCCCTCCAGGGAAAACTCCGTCGATGCAGTCGATAAAAATCGAAAATTTTTTGCCGGAAAAAATCAATATCAGCAACAAGCGTCATTATTCCTCAAAAAAACCGGCATACGATAAAAAAGAAAAACCCGATAGCGTTGAAGCAAATCGGGTTTAACAATATTCAGATTTTCTCTACAATCTTCCGTTCCTTCACTTTTAATGCCGCCTTGCCAGTACGTTTGCGCAGGTAGAAAAGTTTTGCCCTTCTTGCCTTGCCATGTTTAACAACCGTGACACTTTCGATGTTCGGTGAGTTGACCGGGATAATCCTCTCAACACCAACACCATGAGAAATTTTGCGAACCGTGATTGTTTTGTTTCCTCCAGCTCCCCTGTCGCTTATAACAATACCTTCGAAAGCCTGAAGCCTCTCTTTTTCACCCTCAATAACCTTCAACTGAATCTTGACGGTATCGCCTGGCCTGATTTCCGGAAAATCGGTAACAGCCTGGGTGGCTTCAACTAATTTGATTAACTGATCCATGACAACAACTTATTTACGTTATTTTTTCTTAAATTCATCTAAAAAATCTTTATCGATAAGATCCGGACGACGACTACGGGTTCGATCAACAGCATTTTCAAATCGCCACTGCTCAATATTGCCATGGTGACCCGTCAACAGCACTTCAGGCACGTTCATCCCTCTGAATTCCGCAGGTCGAGTATAGTAGACTGAGTCAAGAAGTCCTGTCTGAAAAGAATCGGTCAATGCCGATTCACTGTCACCCAAAACACCTGGAATCACCCTGACAAGCGCATCCATAAGAAACAGAGAAGGGATCTCACCTCCCGAAACAACCACATCACCTATGGAGATTTCCATAGTAATCAAATTTTGCCTGATCCTTTCATCAACTGCCTTGTAATGGCCACAAAGTATAATCAGATGACGCATACGTGAAAGCTGGTTAGCCATAGGCTGGTCAAACAACTTCCCGTCCGGTGTTGGAAAAATCACAGCATCATACTCTCTTTCAGCCTTTAATGCTTCAATGCAGTTAAAAACTGGTTCTGGACGGAGAACCATACCAGCCCCTCCGCCATAAGGTGAATCATCAATCTGTTTGTATCTGCCAAGTCCATAATCATGAAGGTTATGAATGAAGATTTCAGCATGGTTTTTCTTGCGTGCAATGCTTAACAAGCCATTATCAAGCGGTGAATCAAAAAAACCGGGAATAACTGAAATTACATCAATCCTGATTGCATCCATGACCTTCAGCACTAACAGTTACAGAAATTCATCATATCTTGGAATAACGATGCACTGTTCAGCAAGACTGAACTCTTCAACGAACTCATCAATGGCTGGCAGCAAAACCTTTTTTCCTCCGATCTGAACTTCGTAAACTTCATTGGCAGGCATCCTGATGACATTCGTAACAACACCTACCTCCCTGCGATGACGGTCTAAAACCCTCATCCCAATAATTTCATGAAGATAGGCGCGATTATCCGGCTGCGGTAAAAGTTGATTTTCATCAACGAACAATTGCCAACCTGTCAGTGCCTCTGCTTTTTCGATAGTATCAATCCCTTCAAAGAACAACCAGGCAAAACCTCCAGAAAGAGTCGCTTTTTTTACCGTTAAACGTTCAACGGAATTGACTGACCTTCCTGCGTAAAACTGAACCCGTGAAAGAAAACTTTCCGGGAAATCTGTAATCACCTCAACTTTAACCTCACCCTTCAAACCTTTTGGCTTCAGAATGATACCAGTCAGATAGAGCTCCATCCTGACCTCACAAAAAAACTATGATGACGCCACTCAAGCGTTAGCTGCGTTTGCCTCAGCCTCTTTTTTAGCACTGCGACGATGTGACTTCAAGGCAAGACGCTTCTGACGCCTGACCGTCTGATGTGCCTGCCACTTCTCCATCTCTGCAGAAATTTCAGCCTCACTTCGTCCCATACTCTTGAGCCTCAATTCATAGAGCAATCCGGTTGTCCGGATAAGACTGTTAACTGTCGCTGTTGGCTGTGCGCCTGTCTGCATCCAGTAAACAATGCGCTCTTTTTTAATAGTCACAGCATGCGGTTTTGCCGTCGGTTGATAATGCCCGACAACCTCAAGAAATTTGCCGTCCCTTGGTGAGCGCGCATCGGCCACAACAATCTGGTATACCGGCAATTTTTTTCTTCCTGCTCTTTTAAGTCTGATCTTTACCAAGGCTAAAATATTTTAGTTAATGTTTACTGGTAACAGTGAATACAATTCAT
>CAILXE010000183.1 GCA_903838095.1 uncultured Chlorobiaceae bacterium | reverse complement strand
TGAACCACGGTTTTGATGATTTTCCCTTTGCCTTGAAAAAAACTCTTTTGGCAGTTTCAACCTGATGTTTGAGCTCTTCGGGTTTTTGTGCCCGGTAGAGTTTTCCTGTGAAATTTGGAGTGACGCAGAATGAACATTCGTATGGGCAACCCCTTGTTATGTACAAAGGGATTGATTTTGTTCCATCAACTTTTTCTCGTTTCGAGGCTTTGGCAATTCTTTCGTAATCAAGCGGAATGATTTCTTTTACCGGGGGGAACTCTTTGGAATTATAGAGGGGCTTCAATCGACCCTCAGCGACATCATCAAGGACAGTCTGCCAGAGGTTCTCAGCTTCTCCGCAAACGATACAATCAGCATGGGCCTTGGCCTCATCAATATTGAACGAGATATGGAGTCCTCCAAGAATGACTTTTTTGCCTTTTTTCCGAAATTCATCGGCAATTTCATAAGCTCTGGTAGCGTCAATTGTTCTTGATGTTATCCCTACGATATCGTAATCACCGACGTAATTGATCCGATCACCGAAATGTTCATCGATAATTTCGATATGATGATGCTCTGGAGTGAGGCTTACCAGTACACCGATAGCCATATTAAACAATGGCTTCTGGTTTGATTTTGAATCTTTTTTTCCTTTTGGGGCTATAAGAAGAATCTTGAGTGGCTTTCTTTTTTGAGGTTCAGGATTGCTCATGCTCTTTGATAAAATGTTTGCTTTGTTGTGTTGACAGTCTGTAACAACTGTTCAATTAAGAGTCTTGTTGTACTCTTTATGCACCCGGTTCTGTTGGTGTTGATTAAGATCAAAAGGAATGTGAAGCCATTTGTCCTTGAAGACAGCATCCCCAGGCTCCAGGCCGGTCAGGCTTATCGGAAGCGTGATAATTTTACGCTGATTGCCGATGTGAACAAACAACTCATCGCCAGTTACCCAGACGTCAATATCGACAGGATTGGCAAACATCAGCTTTAACTGTACCTCATAGACGTCCCTGTTCCTGACAAACTTTCTCGGGGGCTCGTCATACATCATATCGGATGGATCGGTATCGCCGTACATATCTTTGGCAAACAGTTCAAGTGCCTTGAGGCCAACAATTTCCTGTTCGTACATTCTGAGTTTTTTGACCGGCAGAGGAGAAAATCCTTCCTCGATCTCGCCAAGATATTTCTGCTGAATGGACTTCCACTTCTCAAGGTATCCGCTGTTTTCTTTTGTATCAAGCAACCGGTTGACAAGAACCATATCTACCTTGAAGCCATAGAGATTCAGGTAGGTCAATGCGCGCATCGTCTCCTTGATCGACATTTTTTCGGCGTTCATAACAAGCCGAACGGTCGATGTATTGTTATCAGTCAGGATCTCCCGGATGCCTTCCAGCTCATCAAATACCTGGTCAACCGAATCAAGAGCTTCTTCCGGGGGAATGTAACTTGCAATCTTGTCGGACATTTTAGAAAGCGGCTTGCTGAGGGGCCTTACAATATATTTGGTGACATTTTTTACGGCCTTCATCCCCCAGGCGAGGGTGTCAGGAAGTGAGAGGAGCCGCAGCGTTTCACCGGTTGGGGCTGTATCAAGCACAAGAACATCATATTGTCCGGAGGCTTTATAGCGTTTTATTCTCAGCAGGGAAAAGAGCTCTTCCATGCCAGGCAGAATAGTCATTTCATCGGCAACAACACCTGAAACACCCTGGGCCATGAAAATTCTTGTATAAAATTTCTGGACGGACTGCCAGTTTTCCTTGAGATCGACATAAGGATTGACCTCAATAGCGTGAAGATTTTCCTTGATTTTTGTAGGTTCCGCGCCAAGAGCAAGGTTAAATGAATCAGACAAGCTATGTGCGGGATCGGTAGAGAGCACAAGAGTACGATAGCCAAGCTGCGACAAACGGACAGCCGTAGCCGCAGAGACACTGGTTTTGCCCACCCCGCCTTTACCTGTAAAAGTTAAAATACGCATGAACCAGACTTTTATTTTGAGAGATCAAGAGAAAAAATCAAAACAGATATTTGCAGATTTCATAATCACTTGGAAGCATATCTGTTTATATGAAACAAAAAGTGGTGAAAACACCCTGAAGTGCG
>CAILXE010000182.1 GCA_903838095.1 uncultured Chlorobiaceae bacterium | reverse complement strand
TGGTATACTTCCAAGACCACGATTGAAAACCAGATTGCTATGGTGTAGTCACTCAGTGCAATCGCAAGCCGACTTACAGAAAACCGATGACCATCTAACCAACCGCATTTATTTTTAAATCGGTAATTCTCTTCTTTGCTAAAGTTAGGCCCCGTGACTACCTTCTCGATTCTATTGAGTTTAATTTCCCATGTCTCATACCAGTATTTGTTTCCTCGATTGCTGAGTGTCCAAGCGACCGAGCACACAAGTCCGAAGCAGGCCAAAAAAAGCGAAGGCCAAGAATTATGTTGTAGTTGACTATATCCAACAAATGCTGAGGCAATAAAACCCCAGAAAAAAATGACCGCTTCCAAAAAAGTTCCAGTTCAAGCTTTCTGGTTTCAATAGCGGTTTCATATGTTTTTATGAGTGTTTGAAATTGATGTTCAGTCAAGCTATTACAAAAGGCATCAATCTTTTTCTGCCTCATGCTTTGATTTGGAGAGTCAAGTTCGAGATCTCGAAATTTTTCATCGAAGTTCATAAGGATATAAATAAGAAGTCGTTTGTGGATATTCGCGTAACAGCGGAGCATCACAGCTTAGCCGTTTCATCAGAACACTACTGAAATGAGGGAGTGTTTGTTCCAGCGTTGGGAACGCTGTGAACTGGGTTAATATGCCGAACAGGAAGTTACCCATTCATGAACAGGTTTTAGTCGTGTAATCCCGGCTTCCAAATTGTTGATAATATTTCCGTTCGTCTCTATCGGCGTTGATATATGCAAGTGTGGGGTTACCCACATAATTTTTGTTATTTCGCCTTTCTTTGGTTGCTTGGCTAACGTTACCTTTTGTTTGCCCCTGCCACGATATTGTCTGTTTTCATTAAGACAAGATAGCGCTTCGGACAATGTTGATGCCCATAGCTCAGATTTCATTTCAGTCATGGGAGTATATTGGGCGTTTATGTACTGCTCTATAATGTCTGGTCTTGATTGAACTTGCCATGCATCACGCCTAAACTGAATAAATATATTTTCCGGCTGCTCTAATTTGGATTTAAGCTCATTTATAGTTGGTTTTGCCAGCTCCTTCAGGATAAGGTTTGTAATTGGCCAATTTGAATACTCCATTCCCTCTAAATTCACACCAATCCGTATCTCCAGAGTGTCTGTGGATATGACAATATTCCATTGCACGCCTTCATTACCATCACTCATTCCAAAGTATGGCATGTTAAGCTGCCCAAATGGTCTGCCTTTAATGCCGATTATTTTGTTAAAAGATTGAAGGATTTCAGCGTATTCGGTATCAATCTTGCGGATTGATGATTTTTTTTGCGAATTAACCTCTCTTGTTCGCGGGATGTTAGTTTTTGGTACATAGACTTTTTCAATGGTAATTTCTTTTACTTCAGTCTGTGAACTGATGATTGAGCGAACAGCTTCGTTCGCATCGTCTGGACAAATATTAAAAAACTCTCGTTTTTTCTGCCTGAGAGGCTCCAGCTTTTTATGAACCAAGGACTCCAGTCTGCAACAATCATCAACGTAAATTTTATGAGCTACGGCCCAAATGAAGTCACCAGTTGAACTTTTGTTGATTTCAGCGCAACGATCAATTGGATCGCGAGATGTCATCCCTATTTTGCACACGGGAAGAACGATATCCTTCACTTCAAGAATATACACGTAGCCGTTGCTTTTTTTTTCAATCTCATTCATTAAGAACACTACAAAATAGTTAGAAAAAGCAAACTTCCACGATTACAGCTTCTCCACAATCCCGGAAATCACCTCATACCCACTCGTTTCAATAACATTGCGAAACTCCGCTGAAATCGCATTCCAGTCGAGCAGATCAACACGAAAAGGGAGGCCGGATTCCTGAAACGCCTCTTTCAGCTCTTCAAGTCGTCGCCAATCAAGCCTGCCTTGCCCGAGAAGCGCCAGATCAAGGTCGGAATAGTGCTTCGCTTTGCCGTTGTAGCGTGAACCAAACACCCGCACTTCGCAGTCAGGGAAGAACTTCGATACCATGCCGAGAATACTTTCAAGCTGTTCTGGTCTAACATCAATCATTCCGTGCCTCCAGGCGTTTGAGAACATCTTGGGCAGCCTCACCAAAGAGCAGTGCCGAAGCAAATGCCTCTTCCGCGTTATCGGCATCATAGGTGTGAGAGGTGAGATTTCTTGACTGGTGGAACGCCATCCAATGTTGAACATCGTCAATGAGATGCTCTTCAGTGCACACTCTGAACAGTTCTCGACGGCTTACACCGTCAACCGCATCAGGGTTGACGTTTTGCTCAATCCATCGCTTCATAAACTTCCAGCACTGTTCATAAGCAACTTCAAAGTTCTGGATCACTCCTGATTTGACAGTATCAAGATCATCTTTGGTAAGCGTATTGTTGCCGCAAAGCACCTGATAACTGCTGATTGACTTTTCAAGTGAGGCAATTGCCCTTTTCAAACTACTCAGATCAAGTGACATGGTTGTGTGCTCCTGAAGCTCTGTTTAAGCTTTTTTTGCAGTAATAGTTTCAGTAATCAGATCTTTACTCCGGCTTCAGATGGGGGAAGAAAATCACATCCCTGATTGAATCCTGCCCGGTCAGAATCATCACCAGCCGGTCGATTCCGATACCAAGGCCAGCGCATGGCGGCATGCCGTATTCGATGGCGCGGAGGAAATCTTCGTCGACAATCATCGCCTCTTCGTCGCCGCGCTGCCGCAGTTTTGCCTGCGATTCCAGTCTTTCGCGCTGTATGACGGGATCGTTCAGTTCGGAGAATGAGTTGCACACCTCTTTGCCTCCGACTATGAGTTCGAATCGTTCAACGATGCCAGGCTGAGAGGAGTGCTCTTTGGCCAGGGGCGACATTTCGGTGGGGTAGTCGGTGATAAACGTTGGCTGAATGAGCTTTGACTCGACAAATTCACCGAAAATCTCGTCAATAATTTTGCCGCTGCTGATTTTTGGATCGAGCTCGAGCCCAAGATCCTTGGCGGTATAGCGAAGCTCCTCCTCGGATTGTCCGCTAATATTTTTGCCGGTGTATTCCGTAATGGCGTCGATAATGCTCAGACGACGAAACGGAGTTTGAAGGCTGATTTCGTTGCCAAGAAACATGGTTCTGTCGCTTTTGTTGACGGCAAGAGCGGTCTGGCAGATCAGCTCTTCGACCATTTTCATCATCCAGTTGTAATCTTTATAGGCAACATAGAGCTCAACCTGGGTAAACTCCGGGTTGTGGAAACGGTCGATCCCTTCGTTGCGGAAATCTTTGGCAAATTCAAAGACGCCGTCAAAGCCGCCTACAATAAGTCGTTTGAGGTAGAGCTCGTTGGCAATGCGCAGATAGAGCTGCATATCGAGCGCATTGTGGTGCGTGGTGAATGGACGGGCAGCAGCTCCTCCGTAAATGGGTTGCAAAATGGGTGTTTCGACCTCAAGCCATCCCTGCCCGGAAAAGAAGTTCCGCATAAAAGAGACAATGGCGGATCGTTTGATAAAGGTCTGCTTGACCTCAGGGTTGACAATCAGGTCAACATAACGCTGGCGGTAGCGCATCTCTTTGTCACTGAAGGCGTCAAAAATAACCTTCTCTCCATCAACCTCTTTCTCCTTGGCGACGGGAATTGGTCGTAGCGATTTGGTGAGGAGTTCAAGCGCTTCGGCGTGAACCGATATTTCGCCGGTTTTGGTTCTGAAGGTGTAGCCCCTGACGCCAACGATATCGCCGATGTCGAGCAGCTTGAAGGTGTTATACGTTGCCTCACCGACATCATCCTTTTTCATGTAAATCTGGATTCTGCCGGATGAATCCTGAAGATGAAAAAATGAGGCTTTGCCCATTTTTCTGATAGTCATAATCCTGCCGGCGACAGAGACTGGTGTTTTAACCTCTTCCTCAAAATTGGCAATAATCTCCACAGAAGAGTGTGTAACCTCGAATTGGGTTGGATAGGGGTTGACTCCTGCCTCAATAAGGTGCTGGCGCTCCTCAAAACGGCGCTGCATCTGGTCATTCAGGGATATCTGGACTGGCTGTTCCTTGCTATTGTTGTTCTGTTCGTTCTCTTTCTGCATGGTGGTTATCTCTTTCTGAATATTCGGTTTTTGATGGTAATATGAGCCAAATCTTCGGATTCAAAACTTTAGCGTGTTTTGAACCAGACATAAGGAATGGTACTGATTTTCTGAAAAAAGGAGCGATAGGCCCGTTTTGAAAAAACATCGTAATGGTTCTTTTCAATAGCGGTTAAAATGTTGCCATAGTTGATGCTGCTGATGGCAACCCCGAAGCGGCTCCGCCGTTCCAGCATAGGAATCCCTTTATCTGACAAGCTGTAGTAATTTCTTGCTCTGTCGATCTGAAACTTCATCAGCTCGATGAAGTTGCTGTTCATTTTTTTCTGCATAAGTTCTTCGCTCGAATAGTTGAAGCGGCGCAGATCCTCAAGGGGCAGATATACTCTTCCACGGTTGACATCTTCGCCGACATCACGCAGGATGTTGGTCAACTGCATGGCAATGCCCAGCTCAATGGCATGTTGCAGTGCCTGTTTGTCGCTGTAACCGAAGATCTCAGAGGTCATCAATCCCACGACAGCGGCTACCTTATAACAGTAGACATAGAGTTCGTCAAAGGTATCGAAGGGTTTGAACTCAATATCCATGGCGACGCCATCCATCAGATCGAGAGGAAGTTCTATGGGAATCGAATAGCTTTTCAGGGTGTCCTGCCAAGCCATCATGATCGGATCATTCTCGATCTTCCCGTCATAGCAGGCCTTGAGTTTTGTTTTCCAGCTCTCAAGCATCTGGCTGATCTCTTCCCGGGTGATGAGGCCGTCAGCAAGTTTCTCCTCTGCCATATCGACGACATCGTCTACCGTCCGCAGCAGAGCGTAAATAGCAAAAATAGGTTTCTGCTGTTTTTCGGGCAGAAACAGACTTGCCAGATAGAACGTTTTTGCGTGTTTTTTTGAAATATTTCGGCAGTATGTATAAGCTTCTTCAAGCGTTATCAGCTTTTCCGTCTCCTGTTCAGCAGAGTTTCGGTTATCGTTCTGATTCATCTGATATCCGCTTTATATTGACCTGTTTGGTTCATTACAGCTTTATTAGCTTTCTGTGGTAGGGGGTGAAAGCAAAAATGTGTACCTTTTAACACGGTTTGTATACTCATCAAGGAGTAAACCGCCAAGATAAAACAATGGTTGTAATATAGCAACATGCGAGATTACAGATCAGTGCCATTCAT
>CAILXE010000181.1 GCA_903838095.1 uncultured Chlorobiaceae bacterium | reverse complement strand
GTGCCAGCCCATAAACTATTGGGATCACTGATATGAAACTCACGCTCATCCAGATCGAGCGTCATGGTGTCAGGGGTATAGGTCTGGATTTTCAAGGCATGAGCGCCTGATTGCGCTACTGCTTCAACAATTTCAAGGGCAAGTTCAAGTGACTGATTATGGTTTCCCGACATTTCGGCAATGATGAAAGGTGGATGGTTTTTCCCTATCATTCTGCCGCCTATTTTGAACCCGTCAATCATAGTCATGCAAGTTCTTTAATGTATGAGGTTGACTCAACCCGATAGCCTGCCCCCAAAAACAGATGGTTGGAACGTCCGTTATCACCGAGAACACAAGCAACAATCTTTCGTATTTCAGGATAATGAATTGAAAACCAATGTTCAGCGCACTGCAACAAGTCTCCCCCAACTCCAGATTCTTTTAAACCAGGAACAAGATAGATCGAAACTTCAGCTTCATCATCCTTGTTATCGAATCGAACGACTCCTACCGGCTCGCTATTACTATACCCTATAAGCAACACATTGTCAGGAGATGACAGGACTTTAGCAAACCATTTTCCATGATCCTCCCAACTGATTACCTCTCTGTTGCGAGATACAGCCCTGATTTTTGGGTGATTACGCCACTCGAAAATTTTCTCCGAGTCACCTTTTCCTGCAACTCTCATTTCAATCCCACTGCACCCCAAGTTTCTGATGACTCGGGAAACACCTTTACCGTCAACAGCCTGCAAGTCATTATTTGAGATGAATTTTATCAAGTTACTATTGTCTATGAGTGCAGGTAAATGACGATTAATAAAAGTCTTTAAGTCGCCATTTATTTCAGGTGCGTACAGCAACCCGCAGCTTGCAGCATCGGCAACCTGCTTACTCTGATTTGAAGCTGTGCTGATTGCAAATGCTGGCAACCCTAAACAACACCGCTCCCAAGTAGCCGAACCTCCGGCACCAATAGCAAGATCAGCTTTTGCCATCAACTCCGCCATTCGATCAGTTTGTACATAACAGGAAAGCAAATATTCTGAACACGCTGATTCAATCTGCTCGCGATAAGGATGTTGTGCGCCTATGACTACATCAATATGCAACCCGCTCATACCAAGACCAGCCAGTGCTTCAATGGTTAATCCTGTGAAGTTATCGGAATCAACGCCACCAAAAAACACAAGAATGCTTTTTACGGGTCCCGTGCGAGGTTTAACCTGCTGACGACAATTAGGGAATTCTTCACGAAGAAGCGCATAATGCGGTCCGAGCAACAGTTGGCAATTTGCAGGAACCTTCCCTGTGTAGCGTGTTTCCTTGTCTGCATAATAATTCTGATCGAGCAATATATCGCAGTCATGCATACGATCAGCAAGATCATCAATGACCATAAGGCCTTTTGTTGATTTTCGGAGTACTGATTCCCAATGGAGATCCAACGCGTAGTGGTCAACTACTAGCCAATCCCAGATTCTGTCTGAGAGGAGTTGACGCGACTCATCTGCGTCGTATTGCTGAGTAGTCCCCAACCAATGAGAATGCGCCAAGCCATCAACATTTTCATTTGCCTGACTCTCAAGCATCATGAACTCATAACCCTTATTCAGCAACAAACCCTGCAAGTGCTCTAGCAAATGACGGCTTATAAATCGAATCTGTGCCCCTCGCTGGCTCAACGCATCGGCTAACGTTAAGCAACGCATAAAATGTCCAGTTCCGATTTGGCTTGATGCATCAACACGGAAGGCAATGTTCATTATATAGGCATTCAATTCAAGCGCTTAAACCCGCCATGACATATAGGCCCTTTGAGTAGGCTAATCACATCCT
>CAILXE010000180.1 GCA_903838095.1 uncultured Chlorobiaceae bacterium | reverse complement strand
TCACCTGAAAATGGATGAAAGGACGAATTGGTCGAAGAGATCAGGCTACTGTCGAATAGTGGGTTCTCAAAAAGCGCAACAGCTCCGTATACTTGCATGTAAGGGTGATCGACTTCGTTCTGGAAACGCTCAATTTTCTCGGCATCATGAAGATCGTTGCGGTCATGCAACCTTTGTTTAATCGCATTTAAGGACTCAGCCTTCCTCGTGATGTCTTTTGCAGAGCCATCAATTGCATCTTGGAGTCGCGCCTTGCCCTTCTGCCCTGAGAACTGCGCTTTGGCCTCAAAGATTGCCAACTTATCAGTCGAAGAGACTTCACCCTCCTCGACAATATGAAAACCGATTATATCACTGCCTTTTGTAGACTCATTTTGGATAGTTTTATTCCCATAACGGGTACGAGGAACCCAGTAACCGTTTAGATATTCAAGAAAATCGGCAACCATCACTTCACCGAAATCGCCAGCGCGAATGCTAGGGCCTGGCGCAGCTTTGGGGTCAGGAAACTTTATGCTGTTGAGATATTCTGAGCGAGAAAAGTTATATCCGCTGCGCCAATAATCGATTTCGCTGTCAAAACAATAGTGATTCCGAAAGTGTCTCGCCCATGCCGAGAGCACATCATCATCATCTTGATGCCGAAACTCCCAAACCTCGACATCCTTGCCATCGGCGGTCTTCAGCCTTTCGTTGGTGTCGACTAGCCATTTAATATGTTCCGAGGTCCAAGGCATTTATTTTATCTTTAATTACGTATTTATCGTTCGAACCTATAATTAGATGATGTTGTATAAATTTTGTATTTTAAATCGCGACACACATAAGACAGCGCATATACACAATGCCATATGCCGCTAATGTCATACAAAACAGCTTATCATCTCATTTAATGGACTTTATTCCTTGTTCTTATACGGATCAGCATAAACACGCTGATTACTGCCTCTGTTACTAAACACTTATCCGAATAATGTACGCAGGTATTTTGAGTATTCCACGGTTGATGACGTGTTTCTTTATCTATTGTCGAACGCTGTGGGATTGGTGGGAACATCTGCAGTGATGACAAGCTGGAGTGATGGCAGAATAATTTCAAACCAGTCGTCTTCAACCTGAAATGGATCAAGAACAACGTTATCTTGCTTGCTGCTGTTTATCCAGCCTGAGGCATAACGGTAATTGCTCCATTCGTAAGCCAAATGACGATGAGTGTTTGTACTGAAAAAATGATCCACGGTTCCTACCGGCTCGTACATGGCTGAATAGGCACAAAGATTTCGAAACCCGTCTGCCAATGCCGATTTGCACTCTTTCCAGAAATCTTTCGGCCTTCCATCAGAGTTGCGAGATAGCCATATCATACCTGGTTGGCTGACCTTTCTTTCAAAATCCGGTGGTTCAGAAATCGGGATAAATCGTATCAATCTCTATCCCCCATACCTTTTACAATCCATCTCGGCCAAAAGGGATCATGGCCAGCAAGCACCTGCAAGAGTTCACGGTGAATCTGCTCTTTGGTCTTGAAATTGTTGGGCTAGCTCAGTGTATCGGATCTCATGAATGCTTCAGCGGCTTCGATAGCGATCTCGGCTTCTTTTGATCGAGCCTGTTTGAGTTCAAAAACATCAGAGGTTAACCAACCGACAACATCACCCTGCTTTGCCCATTGAATTTCGTCCAGCATGACGTTGGTGCCATCAAGGGCAAGACGAAAAAGCTTGTCTGTATGGTCATTGAAGAACGGTTCTATGGAGGCAAGAACAAGAGGTGAATGGGTGGATGCAATGACCTGGGTTATAATCCTGTCTTTCAAACCTGTTGCCACGTTGAGCATTGCTGGCAGAATTGTCCTTTGCCATTGTGGGTGAAGATGGGATTCGACCTCATCTATCAGCAAGATAACAGTGTTTGTGGGAGGCTGATTCAGGAGGGCTGAAGCCTGCGCATGCTCGTACCATGTCCAGACAAGGAGATACGCCAATCCGAGAATACGTTTCACTCCTGCCGAGGCTTGCGTCACAGGAATACTTCCGTATGGCAGCTCAACAGTAGGTATGTCGCGAACATCTTCAATTGACACCCGTGCTGGTTTCCCCGGTCTCATCCACTCAGACGGATGAGGTGAGAGCGTCTCAATTACTTTTGAAAGGAGATTAAATGGCGAAGTGTCATCCTGTTCTGGC
>CAILXE010000179.1 GCA_903838095.1 uncultured Chlorobiaceae bacterium | reverse complement strand
CTCTCAAATATCGCATGAAAAACGGCGCAGGCAAAAAGTCGTCACCCCTTGATGACATTCACCCGGAACTCTGGACAAGCCAGTTTACCACAGAGTTGCTCGAACTGCTTTGGGTGCTCGAAGCAACGGTTGCGGGTTATCCTGAACAGGCAAAGCTTCTGGAAGCTGTCGTTTCCGGCAACTGTTTTCTTGCTGAAGAGTTGCCGAAGGTGCCCGAGTGGATGCGGAATGCCCCGAAGGCTGAAGCTCAACAAGGCGGCTTATTTGATTAAAGGCAGGCGCTCGGTGAGCGGATGTTGACAGGCAGCTCTATGGGGATGAGATTTTTTGCTCTCTCTCTGTTGAGTTATTTTACTCAAGGCAGTGAACTTTTTTCTCATTTCACCCAAACAGCTCCAACGGCTCCAGCTCAAGGAACTCCTGCCATGCAATCCCTGAATTCCCGACCAGCAGTACCTTATCCGGCTTGCATTGTTGCACAAACGCAGCCATGCCGGATGCGCGTTGGTCATGGCCGCTTTTGATTTCGAGGCCAATCACTTTTCCTTTATGCTCAAGCACGAAATCCACCTCATGGTTTCCCTGACGCCAGTAGAAAAGGTTGATGGTATCGGTGCGGGTATGGTTGAGAAGATGGGCGCCAATGGCTGACTCAACCCACCGCCCCCATTGCGCCGGGTTCGATGAAATCTCCTGAAACGAGCGCTGCTGTTGGGCGCTGATCAAGGCGGTGTTATGCACCTGGAATTTGGGAATGGATGCTCTGCGCCGCACCATTTCAGGGCTGTACTTTTCAAGTCCGGCCAATAATCCGGCGGTATCGAGCAGGCGCAGATAGTGAGTGAGCGTTGTTGTGTTGCCTGCGTCCTGAAGCTGGCCAAGAATTTTGGTATAGGAGAGAATCTGGCCTGAATAACCGCATCCCAATTCAAAGAGCCGTTTCATCAATGCCGGTTTGTCAACGCGGGTAAGCATCAGAATATCTTTCGAGATGCTTGTTTCGATGAGTGAATCGGCGATGTAGCGCCGCCACCGCTGTTCATCGTCAATCAGCGTTGCGGCTCCAGGATAGCCCCCAAACCAGACATACTGATCAGGCGTGAAGTCAAACGCCTTTTTCATTTCGCGATACGACCAATGCCCGATGGAGATGGTTTCAAACCGGCCAGCAAGTGATTCTGTCAACCCTTGTTGCAGCAACAGTCGCGATGAGCCGAGAAGCACCACTTTGAGAGCTTGCCGCTGTGCGGTATCACTGTCCCACTCCTTTTTTACCGCTTCGCTCCAGTTGCCGATGTTCTGGATTTCATCGATGATAAGCACAGCCTCTTTCTGCTCTGACTGACGAAGCTTGATTCGAGCAGACTCCCATTGCTGGCTGATCCAGCTTGATTCACCGAAAGCCGCAAGGTCTGCTGATGCGAAATGAACTGGCAGTATTGTTTTCTCCATGAGCTGCAGGGCGAGGGTGGTTTTCCCCACCTGGCGAGGGCCGTAGAGTACCTGAATGAATTGTCGTGGTTCCGACTCAATCCGTTTGGTCAGGACTTTTTTTTGAGCGCGCTCAATAATCATAATATTTTTGCTCAATACGTTGAGTAAATTTACTCAATATAATGAACACCTTGGCGAATGGCAATTTCGCCCCAAGTGTTAACAGTGGCACTTGTTTTGTCAGGTCATGAGTACAGGTCATCACGAGAGTTCGGGATTTGAATTATATTAGAATTGCCAAAAGAATATATTGTGCCGTATATCATCTGTAATAGACTGAACGCAGTCCATGGAGATCAAACCGATAAAAAGCGAGAGCGATTACCAGCAGGCGCTGCTGCGTGTTGAAGAGATATTTTTGGCGAAGCCGAACACAAAAGAGGGCGATGAGCTGGAAATTCTTGCAATTTTGATTGAGCATTATGAAGAGGAGCATTTTCCTGTCGATATGCCAGAACCGATTGAGGCAATCAGATTTCGGATGGATCAAATGGGCATGGATCAACAGGATTTGACTCGAATCATCGGTTCGAAAAGTCGGGCCAGTGAAATATTAAATCGGAAGCGGCCATTATCGATACGCCAGATTCGTCTTTTGCAGAAAGAGCTGCACATCCCTGCTGATGTTTTGCTTAAAGAGTATTAATCTTTTTTTGTGGGTGTAAGAACAGAAGGTTTTTAATAGGGTTATTGTGTTATCCTGAAGCTTTTTAGCGCTGTAGAGATTTTCTTTCCTGATTGCCAAGTTTCAACAAAAGAGAAGCAGTGAACACGTTACGCAACCAGTTACAACTGGAGCAACGCCTCGCGCAGGTAGTCGAAACATATCGCGCCCTTGTTGATACCAGTGCAGTGGAGTTTGCTCTTGCTTCTCCATGCCGCAACTGGTATTGGGAATCGGCTTTTCCACGGAGAGCCAGTCATTATTTTATTGCAAGTTTAAATCCCGTCTTTCCGCCCCTGGAATATGGCGTTGGCTTGATGCGTTTTGCGCTTCCTCGTTACTACACATTGTTCATGCAGATGCCCCCAATGATCGGTCATTCCGCCGCTTCCGGCGCTCTGCTTTACTATGTGCCAAAGCTCGACCTCTTCATTTCAGGCACCATGAACCAGATCAAAAAACGGAGCCTCTCCTGCAATCTTATGGTCAGGCTGGTCATGGCCGTGATGCAGGCATTGAAAAAACCATAGCCGCTTTGGAAAAGGCAGTTTCGATGCTGCTCACGTTTTATCATCGCCTGATGGAAAAATCAGAAGATTGTTTGGGATATTAATTTTACATCGTATATTTACATTGTAAAATTAATCGGATTCTCATTATGGCAAGACCCATCAAAAAAGAGCAGATTCCAAATCTTCAGGAGGAAATCAAGGAGACGGCCTGGCGGCTGATTGCCGAGTTTGGCGCGCCAGCCCTTTCGCTGCGTGCCATTGCCCGCGAATTAAGTATTACAGCCCCGGCGATCTACAACTATTTTTCGGATCGTGATGCCCTGGTGACTGCGCTCACCATTGATGCCTTTACCTCGTTTGGTGATGTGCAGCTCAAGGCCCGCGACAGTGTTGCGCCCGGGCAGCTCCTTGAGCGTTTCCGGGCGATTGGCCTCGCCTACCGTGACTGGGCGCTGAGCCATCCCCAGCGCTACCAGCTTATTTTTGGTACGCCTATTCCTGGTTATGAGCAGCAACATCAGGAGATTATCCCGTCAGCGACCCGCTCTATCAGCGCGCTGATCAGTGTGATTGAAGATTTTCGAGTGGCCGGACGGCTGAAGAGCGAGAACTTCCCGACAATACCAACAGAGTATGAGGAGCAGCTTTCGGCAATAAAGATATGCACAAGCAATTATAACTCTCTGTCGCATGGTATCTCCCTGATCGTGTGGAGTCGTGTGCATGGGCTGGTGTCGCTCGAAATCGGTGGTCGCCTTCCTCCATTCGGGGTTGGCGGCGAAGCGCTTTATCACTATGAATTACAATCAATTGCCAAACAATTTATAGAGGAGTAATCATGAAAACATTGATTCTTGACGGGTCGCTGGCAGGCGATAGTGCCGGCAGTTATTCGGTGGCTACTCTGCAAGCCGCACTTGCAGCTCGTGGCTGGAGCTCTGAAGTGGTTGCCCTGCGGGATAAAAAGATCGGTAACTGCATGGGAGATTTTTTCTGCTGGCTGAAAACTCCCGGCACGTGTTATATGGCTGACGATCATAGGGAGATATCCGGAAAATATCTTGACAGTGATCTTGTTATTCTGCTTAATCCGATCACCTTCGGCGGTTATTCAGTGACGCTCAAGAAAATGGTTGATCATCAGATACAGAATACCTTGCCATTTTTTACCACCATTGACGGGGAGATTCATCATCAGAAGCGATATGACAAGTACCCGAATGTGCTCATCATTGGCTTGCTGAATGAGCCGGATGAGCAGGCCGAATCCATTTTTCGGAATCTGGCCTGGCGAAACTCCATCAACTTCTATGCGAAGGTGCATGTTTGTGATATCCTCTATCGGAATCGGCCTGAACGTGTGATGAAAGAGCAGCTCTGCCATTGTCTTGACAGGGTCGAACGTCTTGAATCAGATGAGGATAGAACGTTGCCGCACATCAGGCATTCTCCGGTACCCGCGACTCCTCTTCGTCGGGCGCTGCTGCTGGTTGGAAGTCCGCGTATGCAGAAAAGCACCTCTTCATCACTTGGCTCATATCTTTTTGAGCAACTGAAGCTTCGCGGTGTTGCAACAGAGACGATCTGTCTCTATAAGGCGATCACTGCCACTGAGCGTATGGAAGAGCTTTTTCAAGCCATTGAGAGCGCTGATCTGGTTGTTCTGGCTTTTCCGCTTTATGTGGATACTCTTCCTGCGCCTGTTATTTCTGTGCTCGAAAATATTGTGACGCATGGCCAGGGGAAATTGAACATGCCGCGTTTTGCTGCTCTTGTCAATTGCGGTTTTCCTGAGGGTTCCCAAAATGATAATGCTCTTGCAGTTTGTGCCGAGTTTGCCCGCTCCGCAGGGTTTGCGTGGATGGGTGGGATTTCTCTTGGTGAGGGGGAGGGTCTGGTTCATGCTCAGCCTCTCAGCGAGCTTGGAGGGCAAGGCGCGCCTGTCAGAAAGGCGCTGGAGATAGCCGCTGAGGCACTTGCCGTTGGCAAAGCTGTTCCCGATAATGCACAGGCGTTGTTAGCCAAACCATTGATGCCCGTCTGGCTGTACAAGTTAGGTGGAACGGTCGGGTGGAAGATGAGGTCAAGAAAGTATGGTACGCAAAAGCTGTTGAAGGCAAGGCCTTACCAGAAAGCAGTATAGCAACTTCCTGAGACCCGGCAAAAGCAAAGAGAGGCGGCACCATAATGCCACCTCTCCTGCCTGTTTCAACCTGTGCGTGAAGTTGCCCTCTGCAACATTCCTCTCCTTATCTCAGTTTCCGGTTATCAATGACCCGCTGAGCCTTGCCCATGCTGCGTTCAATGGTTCCGGGTTCAACCAGCCGGATGGTTGCGCTGATACCGAGAAGGCTTGATATGTTTGCCTTGATCCGCTTGCGGAGCCCTTCAAGCTCTTTGACCTCGTCGGAGAAGAACTGCTCTTCAATCTCCACCCTGATTTCGAGGGTGTCGAGGTTGTTTTCGCGATCAACCACCAGGAGGTAATGTGGCTTGGTTTCGCTCATCTCAAGCAGCACGGATTCTATCTGTGACGGGAAGACGTTCACGCCACGGATAATGAGCATATCGTCAGAGCGGCCCACGCATTTTTCCATGCGCACCAGCGTGCGGCCACACTCACACTGTTCGGCATGGAGGCGTGTCAGGTCGCGGGTACGGTAACGAATGAGCGGCATCGCCTCTTTGGTCGCCGGAGTAAAGACCAGTTCGCCAAGCTCGCCATAAGGGAGCACTTCGCCGCTCTCGGGGTTTATGATTTCAGGGATAAAGTGGTCTTCAAAAATATGCATTCCCTTCTGGCAATAGCACTCCATGGAGACGCCTGGCCCGATGATTTCGCTGAGGCCGTAAATGTCGTAGGCTTTGATGCCGAGCAGTTGCTCAATTTGAGTGCGCATCTCTTCAGTCCATGGTTCGGCGCCGAAAACGCCGGCTTTGAGCTTGATATTCTTGCGGTCAATCTTCTCGTCAGCTAGCGCTTCGCCGAGATAGGCGGCATAGGATGGCGTGCAGGCCAGCGCTGTTGAGCCGAAGTCCTCCATGAGCTGGAGCTGCTTTTTTGTATTGCCTCCGGAGATAGGGATGACTGAGGCGCCAACCGCTTCTGCGCCGTAATGCAGGCCAAGTCCGCCGGTAAAGAGCCCGTAGCCATAAGCGACCTGAATGATATCGGCTCTCCCTACTCCTGCCATGGTGAGCGAACGGGCGACAACCTCGCTCCACATTTGAATGTCGTTATGAGTATAGCCGACAACCGTTGATTTGCCGGTTGTGCCGCTGGAAGCATGAAGCCTTACAATGTCAGTTTGTGGCACTGTAAAAAGGCCAAATGGATAGTTGTCGCGCAGATCCTGCTTGGTGGTAAAGGGAAGTTTTTTCAGGTCATCAATGGTGGTGATATCACCGGGCTCGATACCCTTTTCCTGCAACTTTTGACGGTAGAACGGGACGGAGTCATACACTCTTTTTACCATTGCGGCCAACCGTTTTCCCTGAAGGTTCAGGAGCTCTTCGCGCTCCATACACTCATATTGTTTATTCCAGATCATGTTGCTGTCGCTTGAAGTTGAGATAATGCTTGTCCCGCCCGGAAAGCCCGGATGTTCATGGCTGTGATATCGGCGCCTTTTGCCTGAAACAGCTTCTCTATTGAGGTTTCAAGCGTTGCTGCTGCAATACCGATAAACGGTGCGGCAGCTCCGAGCATCACCATGTTTGATGTTCTTATACTACCCGCTTCACGGGCAAGTTCTGCAGCATTGACCAGTACGGGATGGTCTGTGCGGTGCAGCTCTTCGATAATGTGCTCCATGGCCGGATAGCCTTCCATATTGATGAAGGAGTTCGTGGCAGTGACTATTTTCCCGTCTGGCGCAAGAAATGGAAGATAGCGCAATGCTTCAAGAGGTTCAACAGAAAGGATAAGATTTGCTGTTCCTTCGGCAATAAGGTCCGAGTAAATCTCATGGTCAGCAATCCGGAGGTGAGACTGTACTGCCCCGCCCCGCTGGCTCATGCCGTGTACCTCTGCCTGGCGAACGGTCAGACCGCTCTGCAGCGCGGCATGGTCAATCACCGCCGCGATAGTGAGTATTCCCTGTCCTCCGACACCGGCAAGAATAATGTTGATCTGCATACTGTTGTTACGCTTTGGCCGCAGGGTTCCGTTTTTTCCGTGCGGCGGTTTCAATACATTCCCGTTGTGCAATAATCACCGAAACACCTTCCCAGGCAATCTCCTCCCCAAGGACAGCAATGTTCTCAGCAAGGTGCGATTTCAGCGGGATGATGGTTCTGAGATGCGCTTCCTCAACGCCGAGTCCCCGGCAGATCTCCAGCAATCTCGACCCGTTTGCCGAAGAGTCCTGGCCGCCGGTCATGGCGGTGGTGTCGTTATCGGCAATGATCAGGGTGAGCGGTGAGCGGTCATTGATGGCATCGAGCAGGCCGGTCATGCCTGAGTGGGTGAAGGTTGAGTCGCCGATAACAGCAACCGCAGGTCGCAGGCCAGCATCAGCAGCACCCTTGGCCATAGTGATTGATGCGCCCATATCGACGCAGGTATGAATGG
>CAILXE010000178.1 GCA_903838095.1 uncultured Chlorobiaceae bacterium | reverse complement strand
TAACGGGTTGATGTGTTTCATTATAAAAGGTAAGTTGATATTATTACCTTAATATACGAAATATTGCCATCAATTTATAACGCTAACACTATAATATTTATAAAGATATATCATTTAAGATTAAATAGAGGTGCCCTTAATCAATTTAACCTGCCGGGCAACACCCCTCTGCCGGGCTTCACCGATGAGTGGCAAGATTTTCTTTCCGGAAATGTCATTGCGCCGAATGCTTTGGTGACGGTCAACATTGGTGGCAACGACGCGCGCGATTATTATCAAAGCCCCAGTCCTTTAATGGCGGGCGTCTCATCTGCCGCTGCGGCTTCGGCAGGCAACGCGATAGATGGAATCAACGCACTTGTCGGCGCGGGCGCAAAAACGCTTGTTTTCACCGCCGGCAATGTCGCCGACCTCCCCGAGGCAGCATACTTCCCCAGTTCGGCCGCCGTTGGGTCAGCCTATAGCCAGACCTATAATAACTTGATGCAGCAACATCTGTCGCAAGTAGCCGCCTCCGGCGTGCGGGTTGAATATGTTGACCTTGCCATGATCGAATCGACTATCGCGGCCAATCCGTCGCTTTACGGCCTGACATACGCTACGGCTAGCCCTCTATCCAACTTGGGAAATAAAGCCTTGGTGAATGAATATTTGTTCTACGTCGATGGGGTGCATCTGACTTCGGCTGGCTTTGCCATTGTGGCGGAATACATCGCTAATCGACTCAACGCACCCGAGACTTTTGCCTCAAGCTGCGAGCTTGGGTTGACAGCAACGGACGCCTTTGTCGACACCATGTTCGACCGGCTTGATCTGTTCAACGTTACAACGAAGAGGAACACCGGCGAATCAGGAATCGGGTCAAGCTTATGGTCCGTGTTCGTGCAAGGCAATAGCGTTGTCTCCCGCCGTTCGTCGAGCGACAATTCGAAAGGGTATCATTCGAATGACCTTGGCGCAACGCTCGGTATCGAATATCGCCTGACTTCCGATGCCATGGTTGCTGCGGCCTATAGTTTTGGCACTCCCTCTCTGGACCTCCGCAATCACGCCGGAACCACCAGCGCTGACGCCAACCAGCTTGGACTTTACGGTGCCTTTACAAAGAAAAGCCTGTTCCTTCAGGGCCTGGTGTCTTACGGCTGGCTGAATTATTCTAACAGCCGTTCAGGCGTCGTCAGTAACATCACTGCCAAGCCCGAAGGGGAGACTTTGGCGACGGCGTTGAAAGGTATCTATCTTTTTGATGTTGCGCCTTCCGTGCGGCTCGGCCCAATTGCAGGGCTCACCTATGTCCGGGCGCATGTTAACGGATATAGCGAAAATGGTGATCCTGTGCTCACTCTCAATCTGAACGAGCAAACCGCCAAAACCGTGCTTGGCAGCTTGGGTGCACAGGCTCGCTACGCTTTCGACCTGGGCAACACGAAGCTCGATTCCTATATGAACCTCACCGTCGAAAACAATTTCGAGGGTTCAGACCGTGTCATCCAATACAGCGCCACCTCTGCGCCCCTGATCGTCAATTCATGGACGGTTACGGACGCCCCAAACCATGCTTTTTTCCGAATCGCTACTGGCGCCAATGCCAATCTGACGAGCACTATTGCCGTCATGCTGAACCTGTCACAGACGATTGGGCAACCGGGCGGAAATGACTTTTTCGGCACGGGTGGCGTGAAAATCTCTTTCTGAGCTGTAAGGCTTCTCGCGGAAATTAATGGTGGGTTATTGTGCAATCACAAATATTTTGATTTGAATGCATCAATATCTCACCATTCGCACAATTTATGGAGTTTTTCGTGGTTTGACGCGACCTTTCAAACTCCATGACCACAAGTGTTTAAAAAATGAGTATTTGAATCATCGTGGCACTTACATCCCGAATAATTGCGAACACTCGTCAGCACTCTTCTGGAACTACTGCTTTTCATTTTGAACTCAAAATCCCGATGTATGGAGATCGCTCGCGGGTATTTCCCAGAGTTGGCACAGGAATAAGAAACGGGTTTATTTCACGAACATCGTATTTACCCAGTTTCATGGTGTGGATAATCCGCTCGGCAGAATCGGCACGTCCCACAAAGCGAAGCGCTCCTGCCAGCCGCCCGGCAGCGGCAACCGACCCCTCTTTGGTGAGTAATACTTCCAGCAGTTCACCGGGATCACCAATCATGTTGAGTGCGATTTCGGCATCACGCGGATTGGTGATAAATGCTTGCTGACTCAGCTTGCAAAGGGTTTCAGGAAGGGAGTGCAGTTGCAACCCTTTCACCTCTGTTTGATGAAGGGGCCTATGCTTTTTATCTGGGTAGATCAACACGGAGTTCCCGTATGGGAGGTTGAGCACATAAGTACCACCCTTTCATAACCGGTCGCAGGAACCCCTCTTCTACAAGAATCACACGCTGCGCCTCCGTGATATCGCCAGACTCAATCACCCCATTGTACTTGCCCTGCAAGTGATGTCCTTCCTTTGAAATGCTGATCCTGTGTCCAAAGCGGACAATCGTATTTCGAGAAAGTGGCTTATTCTTATTTTCCAATCTCAACACTCACTCAGTCCAATTGAAATTGGGCTTTCTGTGTGTTGTTACACAATCTCTTAGATAGAGATTTATCAATGACTGGTAGGGAAGACCCATTTCATCAGAAAGTGACTTGAAATAGTCAACAACATCTTCACCAAGTCTGATTGTTACTGGCTTTTTCAATTTTGCAGCAAATGGATTTTTTTTACGCCGCATCTTAGAGAGATCGTATTCTTCTTTCATCATTTACCCCTGTAGAATTTGGTTTCGCTTTTGGTTGCTTTGCGAGCTGAGATGATTCTGATGAGTTCATCAGATTCTCTATAGCAGTGGCAAACCATCAAAATTCTGGCGTGAATACTTCTTCCAAGGAGAAGGAAGCGATCCTCATCGTCAGAATTTTCTTGATCAAAAAATTGATCAGCAAATTCATCATAGAACACGGTTTTTGCTTCTTGAAAAGTTACGCCGTGTTTTTCAGAATTGATCTTTGCTTTGTTTACATCCCATTGAAATTTGATAGGCATAATTGTAAATATAAATTATGTACAAATGAAAAACAAAGCGAAAGATTGAACTGTAAATCATTGTAAATCAATGATGAATTTATCCCGGCAGTGGCTCCTGGACTTTGCCTGACACCCACGATCAGCGCCCCTCACAACCAAGGAAGCACCAGGTCACCTCGTGGCGCGAATGTTCGGGAACAAAATTTCAGGCTTATATTTACGAGATTGCTCACTTTGTGACTTTCAGGCGCGTCATAACAGAAAGTGCGCGGCCCGACACGTTGTCTTTGACGTTTGCTGTGATCTTGTAGTCACCAACAGGATCAGTTTTGTCGAAGCCTACGGTCATGCTGGATTGGCTGAGCTGCAAAAAACTTTGCTGCATTGGCTTTCCTGACCAAACCGGTCCTCCACCCGCTGGCATTTTGCTTCCGTCTGGCCCT
>CAILXE010000177.1 GCA_903838095.1 uncultured Chlorobiaceae bacterium | reverse complement strand
TTTTCAGATTTTTCAGTGGCTTGTCAAAGAAAAGATCCCTTGTCTCCATGATATCAACTTTTTTGAACAGCTTCACATTAAAGTCAGATGCAAGACGATACTCTGCTCCGAAAAACTTTTCAAGGGGATTAATCGGAACAAGAATACCTTTCGCCACAAGTTCATTGAAGGTCCCGGAAATATAATAAGCTGTATACAGTGGGGCTTCCTTGTCCTGAATATACTCATCAAGCACATCGACCGTTGCAAGAAGTGAAGAGACCTGCTTGTTCAGTTTCTGAACATTACCCTTGAGCGTATTGACCTCACCATCTTTTGTATTGATGGCAATTTGTAATTCTGACACAAGGCGATCAAGAGATTCCACGCGATAGGATGAAGCCTTGTTCTCCTCTTCAAGCTTTTTGACAAGATTTTTACTTGCCACAAGAGTTGAATCGATAAACCGAATACTGGCTGCAATATCCTTCCCAATCTGCTCAACATCCTGACTTTCCCTGCCCTCAATCCCGGAAGAAAGCCTTTCAACAACCGACTCTTTTTGCTGAATACGTCCAAGATTTTTCTGCACCTGGGCAAGAATCGCCATCATCGACTCAATATGCTGCTGCTGCGGATCAAGCTTTTGCTTTTCTGGAGTGCAGGACGACAAAAGGAGCAGAAATGCTAAAAACACAACACCGGCAACCCTTGATCGACTATCCCTCAAAGCCATTGAATCCATTGTTCAACCCCCTCTTTTGTGCCATACCAACGGGTATGTGGTGTTGGAAGATGTTCTGCATCCGGAATAGTAATATTTTCAGCACCCTCAAGGAAACTGCTCATTGCTGGAACAATTCCGTCACCCGCCACATTACCATCATTGATAACGCTACTGTAAAATTTAAAACACATTTTTTCCACAAAACTTCCATGAAGATTGCCATAATACTTATCACTGACGACAGAAACAACCCGACAGCGCTCAAAAAATTTATCATTCAGATGGCTGAAGATAAAATCTGTTTTAATTTTTGCATAACGCTCATGAGTATGGAAAGGAGTTCCAAGAGTAACAAGTTTACCAACCAACCTCCCTGAATGATAAATATCCCCCTGAAAACGTTGCTCAAGCAGATAAACCATGGCAACAGTTCCTCCCCCGCTATGCGCCACAAGAGTTATCGGCTCTCCAGGAAATTTCTGCCCCATCTGCCTGACAGTACGATCAACAACTTTCATGACCCTGTTTGTCGATCTTTCAGGTGACGGAGGAAATCCAATCCAGTCAACAAGAGATACTGGCGCAACAGCGACTCTCTCTTCTGGAATATATCCGGCAAGCGCCTCTTTCATGGAATCATACAGAGAATCCCAGAAAAGGACACCAGGAATGATCACTACGGGATTTTTCAGCGGTGCTGTCATGGTCGTTCAGATAAATAAACTACACTTGCAAAGCTGCTGATTTCAAGACCATTTTTTCAGAAACTCCACCAGCAAGCCAACACCAAAACCTGTTCCTCCGTTAACCTTGCCTGCTCCCTTCGGAGTAAACGAAGGGCCTGCTATATCAATATGAGCCCAATTTTTATGCCCATCGATAAATTTTTCAAGGAATTTTGCAGCAGTAACCGAACCGGCTCCACGTCCTCCAGTATTGTTGACATCGGCAACATCCGACTTTATCTGCTCACCATAAAGATCCCAAAGAGGCATCCTCCAGACCTTTTCGCCCGATTGTTGTCCTGCCTGAAAAATCTCATCAGCCAGCTTGTCGCTGTTGCAGAAAAGACCCGCCACCGCATAACCAAGCGCAACAATGCATGCTCCAGTCAGTGTGGCAACATCAATAATCACATCCGGGTTGAACTTCTCCTTTGCATAGCTCAATGCGTCAGCAAGAATCAGACGTCCTTCTGCATCGGTATTACCAACTTCCACAGTAATTCCTGAATAGGTAGTAATAACATCACCAGGCTGCTGCGCCGTACTCCCGGGCATATTGTCCGTAGCCGGAATAAATCCTATGATATGCAGGGGCAGCGCAAGACGAACAGCCGCCTCAACGGCTCCCAACACACTTGCTGCGCCGGACATATCTGACTTCATCTCACCCATATTTTCGGAAGGTTTGAGCGAAATCCCGCCAGAATCGAAAGTAACACCTTTCCCGACAAGAGCAATCACAGCATTGGCTTTCCCTTTTGGCTTATACTCAAGTACAGTAAAGGTTGGTGGGTGATGGCTGCCCTTGTTCACTGCAAGCAGGCCTCCCATACCAAACGCCTCGATCTCCTTTTTATGAAAAACCGTCACATCATAACCATATTTTTTCCCGGAATCCACTGCCGCTTTAGCAATATCTCCGGCATGAAGATGATTACCGGGAAGATTAACCATATCCCTTGCCATCTTCTGGCATGAACCAATAATCTTTCCGTCGACAACTCCTTTTTCAGCCTCATCAGAGACTGCGCTGTCAACCCGCAATTGAAGTTTGGCAATCCCTTTGGATTTCTCTCCGGAACTTTTTTTATCAAGTTTGCCGCTTTTCAGGCAATCAAACCGGTATGAGCCACCAAAACAACCTTCAACAAAGGCAGCGACGAGCGTCGAAACACTCTGCCCGGCAGAAGCAGAGATAGCCTCAATACCAGAACAATCAACCGCAACTTTTTCAATGTTCAAATCCACTGCTTTAGAGGCAAACGCAACTGCAGCCTTTCGCCAATCCTCTATCGTCTTTCCCTCACCGATTCCAAGAAGGGCTATCCTTGCAGCGGAATACTCATGGCCACCGCCATAGAGCAACACAAGTTCACCAGCCTCCGCCTTGAAATCTTTCAGTACCTGCAAGCCAAAACCCATTGCAGCAAGCGCCTTTTCTCCTTCTGTTTTCAGCTCAACACTGCTGAATGGCAGCGCCAGCAAATCGGCAGAAAGACTTTGAAGATCATTTTTTGTTACTATTACTTTCATGGCTTCAATCATCGATATTTACAGAAGACATTTTATTCAGGGTGATTTTTGAGAAACAACCTCAGATCTTCCAGCAATACCTTCTGAGCTTTGTCAGAAGAAAACTGAAAAAGACATCCGGCCGCATTCATGTGACCACCGCCCCCATATTTTTTGGCCAATTGATTGACATAAATATTGCCGCGTGACCTGAAGCTGGCCTTGGTTCTTCCATCCTGCATTTCAACCAGCAGAACAGCAATACGCACCGACGGAACACTTAAAAGATATCGGATAATAAGATCGGTATCAAACAATTTACTTTCAGTAGACTTCAACATATCCTGCGATATAAAAAGCCATGAAATTTCACCTCTGTCAAGAATGGAAATTGCACTCAGGGCTGCACCCAGAAGCTTGAGGGCATTGGGTGTCAGAGAATTATAAATCCTGTCATAAACATCAGCAGAATCAGCGCCCTTACTCACAAGATCTCCGGCAAGCTGGTAAACATAGGGGGTGGTTTTTGGAAACCGGAAAGAACCTGTATCGGTCATCACTGCAACATAAAGCGCTTCTGCAACTTTCGAAGTGAACAACTCCCGGCCCACTCGCTCCTGTATGGCATAAATAAGGCCATAAACCAGCTCACCAGTCGAAGAAGCATAGTTTTCACACACCATGATATCGGTAAAATCATCCGGTTCAAGATGGTGGTCAACACACACCAGCTTCAGACTCCCAAGCTCTCTTGAAAAACTGACATGAGGCCAGAGCGATCCCATTCTGTCACGCAAATTAGCATCAAGCAGCACGACAACATCGCAAAGCGAGAGTTCCTGGATAGCTTCCTCACTCTTGTTATCAAAAAAAGAGATCGGGTATAATTGCTTGAGAAACTGATAGTTCGGTGGCACTTCCGTCGGATTGACAATAGAGACCTCCTTCCCGAGCGCCTTGAGCACTATGGCAAGTGCAACCTCGCTCCCGAGACCGTCACCATCAGAATTTTCATGGGTTGTAAGAACAAAATGCTGACCTTGAAGCAGCACATCGATGACCGGAGACCATTCCTCGGCTTTAAGCGTCCGACCATACTCTGGAACTATCATTAGTTGGTGATAACTTTAACGAAATCAAATAATGTAATCTATGCTTTTTTCCCCGTTTTATATAATATGCTACAGTAACTGTTTTTTAGCTTAAACCATTCCCCACGATTCAATGACTGCATCGCTGCCAAACATCAAAGATTTAACGCTCAAGGAACTTCAGCAATCAATGATTTCTCATGGGGAACCACGTTTCAGGGCATCCCAGATACATCAGTGGCTGTTCAGCCATCATGCAGAAAGCTTTGACGACATGACTATTCTCAGTCTTGCTTTTCGCAGAAAGCTTTCGGAAACATTCTCAATCGAGCGTCCAGAGCTTGTTGAGCACCTTACAGGCATCGAAGACGCTTGCGACTATCAAACTGAAAAAATTTTGCTGAAGCTCCCCGATGGAAATATGGTGGAGAGCGTGCTCATTCCTTCTGCTGAGAGGATGACCGCTTGCGTTTCCACACAGGTTGGATGTCCGATGAACTGCCATTTCTGCGCGACAGGAAAAATGGGTTTCCAGCGCAATCTCACGGCTGGAGAGATCACCGAACAAGTTTATGCCCTCAACAATCTGGTCGCAGCAAAAGAAAGCGGCAAAACCATCACCAATATTGTTTTCATGGGAATGGGAGAGCCACTCCTGAACACCGACAACGTTATTGAGGCCATTGAAACGTTCACCTCAAGGAATTACCGCTTTTGCCTTTCACAAAAAAGAGTAACCATATCGACGGTCGGAGTCATTCCTGAGATTCAGAGACTTGGAAAGTCAGGCCTGAAAACAAAGCTGGCGGTCTCACTTCATTCAGCCAATCAGGAGAAACGAGAATTACTCATGCCCATAGCAGCCAGACAATATCCGCTGAATGAGCTCGGTAAAACTCTTGCAGAATATACAGCCTCGACAGGATCGCCAGTTACTATTGTCTATATGCTGATGAAAGGAATAAACGACTCACTCGATGATGCAAAAATGCTTGCCCGATTCTCAAGAAGCTTTTTATGTAAAATAAATTTGATTGATTACAATTCAATCATTAATATTAAGTTTAGGCCTGTTTTCAGCTCAACCAAAGAGCTGTTTCAGCAATACCTCGTTAATGCAGGACTGCATGTCACGATCAGAAAAAGTTTCGGAACGACCATTAATGCTGCATGCGGCCAATTGGCAACAACCAGATATACAAAACCGCAATAATCTAAAAGTCTCAATTGATTATGGAGTTGATCGATTTTATTCCTTTCAAAAGTGAGTTTACCAAAGCTTGCTATGGCCTAACTACTAATGCAACGCACACCTCGGAAAAACCTGTTTTTGAAGAACTGAAAGTCAGACGATACGACAAACCCCTTACCGAGATATCAGAATTTATCCTTAACAAAATTGATCACTGGATAGGATGGAGTCTGTTAAGCGAAAAAACGGCTGTCGGTGGCACAACCTCCATTCGGGCCGAGATAAGCTCATTCATCCTTTTCGGTTTGAAAATCAATATTACTTTTGGAATTTTTGAGGAAAATGATGTTAACGACCGCCCCATAACCACGGTCAACGCCAAAGCGGAAACCCATATAGAATCAAGAGGAGACCTCGGTGAAAGCCGCAGAGCCATAAGAATGATGCTCGGTGCAATGGATTTCGAATTCAGGAATGAGCTGATCAAAGAAGAAGACTACCAATACCGTTCACTTGACACCGCAGGCGCAGCAGCAGCATCGCAACAGATTTTTAATGAAGCACTGTTGCAACATCAGCCAAAACCCGAGGGAAGCGCCAAGGCGACAACTATCGAATTCAAAAAACGACCTGCTGTACAGACTATTCAGCTCAAGCCAACAAAAAAAATTGACGAGATATCACTTCCTGATGCTCCTCTTTCAGAGACACCAGTACAAAACGAAACATCAGACAATACACCGGAAGCCAATACAGCCTCAGATGATCCAAAACCATCCAAGCCAAAAATCGTGATCGTAACCACACAAAAAAAACCTATAAATACAGTTTGATGAAAATTATTTTACTTGGAGCACCGGGAGCCGGAAAAGGCACACAATCGAACTATATTTCAAAAACACTCGGTATACCGCAGATATCGACTGGCGACATGTTGCGGTCTGCGGTCAGCGCAAAAACAGCTCTCGGTATTGCTGCAAAAACAGTTATGGATGCAGGACAGCTTGTTTCTGACGAAATTATTATCGGGCTTGTAAAGGAACGCCTGACAAAGGATGACTGTGCCAACGGGTGCCTGTTTGACGGATTTCCACGGACACTTGCCCAGGCTGAAGCACTTTTGAAAGATGGAGTGCTCATTGATCATGTTGTTGAAATCAATGTCGAGGATGACGACATTATCCAGCGCATGAGCGGTCGCCGCGTTCACCCGGCTTCGGGCAGAACATATCATGTTCGTTTCAACCCACCCAAAACAGAGGGTATTGACGATGAAAGCGGAGAGCCACTTGTTCAAAGGGAAGACGATAACGAAGAGACTGTAAAAAAACGTCTTGAGATCTATCATGCACAAACCGCTCCGCTGATCGAATACTATTTGGGACTATCTCAGAACGGTTCCCTTAACGCTCCCCGTTTTCACAAAATCCAGGGAACCGGAAAAGTGGAAGAGATCCGTGACCGGATTCTTGAAGCTCTGGTCTCCTGAGCATCAGCCATAAACCTCTTTCAAAAAAAAGTCAGTGCACCGGCACTGACTTTTTTCATTCTGCACCATGTATGCACTGATTGTATCAGAAAAAATTTTCAGAGGAGAACCGTTTATCGTCATGGTACCGGATTCTCTTGAAAACGACATCCATCCCGGATGTATGGTTCTGCTTACCACAAAAAAAGGACCCGGCACGATTTCGATTGGCTTTATTCTGAGCATCATGGAAAAGCATGATGGAGAAATCTCCAACATCGAAATCTTTGACATACTGTACGGCGGAAAAGCCATTCTGAACCAATCCCTTTTGCAATTGACAGAATGGATGGCTGACTATTATCTTGCCAGAAGAATCGACACACTGACCAGCGCCCTTCCTTCAGCAGTGCGGACAACCGTTCATGATGTCGTTGAAATGACCGGATTTGCCCTGCAATCAGACATCCCCAAAATTATCAATACCGCTCTTCGTCGCTCCATTCTGAAAATCATGACCTCGGAGAAACGCCTTACCATTCCCCAGCTTCAGCGACGACTCGGCAAAAAACAACTCTACCGCACCCTCTCGGAACTTGAGCGGGGAGGACATCTTTTGCTGACCAAAAAATTTTCTGCGACAAAACCAAAACAAAAAACTGCTTACCGCCTCTGTAACGTATTGCCGGAAAATGCGGAGGACACCCTTAAGCAATTGTCAAAGCAGTTTGAGGCACTGAAAATACTTGCTTCACTGTACCCCGAATCTGCTTTTCCCGAAACCATCGGAATAGCAAGCGGGACTCTCAACCTGCTGGTAAAAAAGGGGCTTGCTGAAAAAGTCCAGAAAGAAATGACCAGCAACTTCTCCACCGGCTTTTCTGAAAAACCTCAAACGCAAAAAACTCTTACTGCGGCTCAAACCAGGGCACTTGAACAGCTCCGCAATGCTTTTGAAAAACAGGAATACTGCACCTTTCTGCTGCACGGTGTCACGGGCAGCGGCAAAACCCTTGTGTATATCGAATTTCTGAAAACAGTCATTGCCTCAGGAAAAACCGCGATTGTTCTTGTGCCTGAAATCGCATTAACTCCTCAAACAGCAGGCAGATTCCGTGAGCATTTTCATGACGACATAACCATTCTCCACAGCGCCATGAGCAACCAGGAAAAATATGATGCCTGGCACAGCCTTCAACTCGGAAAAACAAAAATTGCCCTTGGCGCCCGCTCAACCATTTTTGCACCACTTGACAATCTGGGGGCAATCATTGTAGACGAAGAACACGATGCAGCCTACAAGCAGGACCGTACTCCCCGCTACCATGCCCGTGACACCGCCATCATGAGAGCATTGTTCAGCAAGTCCATCTGCCTGCTCGGCTCAGCAACCCCCTCATTTGAATCATACCACAATGCCCGAATTGGCAAATACACTCTTCTCGATCTTCCCGAACGGGTTGATGGAGCAACCATGCCCGTCATCAATCTGGTATGGATGAAAGAGAATCCAAAGGCTTCTGCATCAATTTCTGAACTACTCTTCCGCCAGATAGCGCTTCGTCTGGACAAAAACGAGCAAGTCATTCTCCTGCAAAACAGACGGGGCTTTGCCGGAAGCATCTTCTGCCTGGAATGTGGTCATATCCCTGTCTGCAAGTTTTGCAATATTCCTCTCGTATACCACTCAACACAAAAACATCTTCGCTGTCACTACTGCGGCCATACAGAACGCTACACCGCATCATGTGACAAATGTGCATCGACAGAACTGTTTTTTAAAAGCAGCGGAACCGAGCGCATTGAAGAGGAGCTGCAGACGCTCTTCCCTGAAGAGAAAATTCTCAGGATGGATGTCGATACCACAACAACCAAAGGCTCTCACGGCAGAATTCTGAAAGAGTTTCACGAACGCAAAGCACGTATTCTGCTCGGCACACAGATGGTTGCAAAAGGTCTCGATTTTCCGGCGGTTACGCTTGTTGGCGTGCTTATGGCTGATATCGGGCTTAATATTCCGGACTTCAGAGCATCAGAGCGGATATTTTCTCTCCTCACTCAGGTGGCAGGACGCGCAGGACGCGCTTCAAGTCCGGGCGAAGTGTACTTGCAGGTATACAATAAAGAGAGCGATGTTTTTACCGCAATTCTTCAGGGGAGCTACGAAAAGTTTTTTCTCAAGGAAAGCCAGTCAAGAAAAGAGCTGCTCTACCCCCCTGCCTCCCGGCTCATAAAATTTGAATGCGCCTCAGAGGATGAAAAACAAGCTGAAGCGGCGGCGCAGTTTTGCAAAGAGACACTCGTCATGCACCTTCCGCCAGATAGTGGACTTATCCTCGGCCCGGCTCCTGCCGGTATTGCCAAAATACGGAATCGTTTTCGTTACCACGTGCTCGTTAAACTCCTGAAGGGAAAACTTTCGCCTCCATTCATTAAACAGATGAGTGATGAGATAACAGCCCGCTTTCGTTCCTCAGGACTTGTATTCACGATCGATGTTGATCCACAAAACCTGATGTAGCGCAAGGAGCGAGCAATCTCCCTGCTGCTGCGGCAAAGTTTATGACCGCTGACCGCGAAGCCTCGCAATCCGCTCGTCCAGAGTTGGATGAGTCGAGAATAATCTCCTCAACCCACGACTTTCACTCCCTGAAATTCCAAAAGCGGCTATCTGTTTGGGCAGGACGGAAGGAAGTTGCTGTGCCTGAAGCTTTTCAAGCGCCGCAATCATCTTCTCTCTGCCAGCAAGAACTGCGGCTCCGGCATCAGCACGGAACTCACGCTGGCGCGAAAACCACATCACCACAACAGAGGCAGCAATTCCAAGGAATATCTCTGCGACAATGCGTACCACGAAAAATGCCGGGCCTGTACCCCGTCTGGTGTCGAAGACAAATTTGTCGACCGCATAGCCGATAACGCGGGAGAGGAAGACAACAAAGGTGTTCAGAACACCTTGAATCAGCGTCAGCGTCACCATGTCGCCATTGGTGATGTGCGACATCTCATGCGCCAGCACTCCTTCAGCCTCGTCACGGGTCATGGTATTCAAAAGACCGGCGGAGACCGCTACCAGCGAACGGTTTTTTGTCATGCCGGTGGCAAACGCGTTGACTTCGGGCGAGTTGAATATGGCAACTTCAGGCATGGTGATGCCAACTCTTTGCGCCTGGTTTCTCACGGTATTGACCAGCCACTGCTCCGTTGCTGTAGCTGGGGTCTTAATCACAACAGCCCCAGACATACGCTTGGCGGACCACTTTGAAAGCGCAAGTGAAAGAAACGAGCCTCCAAAACCAATGATAAAGGAGAAAACCAGCAGGTTGCCGAGATCAAGACCAGAGGCATTCAGATAAGGTTGTACGCCCAGTATGCTCATGGTCACAGAGAGCACCAGCATAATGGCAAGGTTGGTCACAAGAAAATAAAAAAGGCGCTTCATATATTACTCCGACAGGTTTGTTGTATTAATTTCGATAAGTTCTGACAATAGTACTTTTATAAAATTACTATAAATTTTGGTAGCTGCAAAGAGTAGCTGTTGCTTATGTACCCAATTCTGATCGCCTGAAAAAATCAAGAAGACAAAAAAAAGATATATCCGCTCCTCTTTATCATCCTGATTACCCAATGATCTCTTTTTCATTGTCATTTCTATTCCAAAAAAATTGCGAACAGCCGTGATGCTCATTCCGTTCTACCGATGGCTGTTGCTCGTGTAAGCTGCTTTTCATTTGCGGTCCATATCAATTCACAGAAAACCGCCGAAAAATCTTTAACTTCACCCCCAAAACAAGCGCGCATCCAGCGGCGCATCTTCCACCAAATTATCCAGTGCTGCTCCTTTGGCTCTCGACTACTCTACCCTGAACCTGCTCCGTCAGAACCATCCTGCATGGCGCCTCCTTTGTGCCCAGCATGCACCCCTGGTGGCCGGGTTTCTGCATAGGGTCTTTATTGTGCCCAATGTGCGGATTCTCTCGCAGGCCGATCTGGTTGAGGCACTGGAGGATGAGCTTTTTGCCCTGCGCCAGCAGCTCGGCGCCGACCAGTGTCCCGGTACGGCGCAAAGCTACCTGAATGAATGGGCCGAGAACGACAAGGGGTGGCTGCGCAAATTCTATCCGGACGGGACGGATGAGCCTCACTTCGACCTGACGGCCTCCACCGAAAAGGCGCTGGCCTGGCT
>CAILXE010000176.1 GCA_903838095.1 uncultured Chlorobiaceae bacterium | reverse complement strand
ATTTCAGCAAACATTCTTCTGTGAATGAAGTTATCTCGCTGGAAATGTCTTGAATTTTATTGGAAGCTTCAAAGAATTTCTGGTACAAAACAATAATGAGCAACAATAATACGGGTACTGTTACCACTGAGGCGACAATTGGGGTTTACAAAGATATTTTTGGCAAATCCATTACTGAAAATATGCCGGGCTCCTTTTCAATTAATGATTCCAGTGGTCGGCTTGTTTTATGGAATCAGTATCATCGTGATGAAATCGTTGGGAAATCTGATCATGAGATGCTTTTTAGCAATGCTTTAGAGGTCTTTCATCCGGAAGATAAAGCCAACGCATTTAAATCGATGCAGGAAATTGTGAATTCTGGTGCTGATGTGACAACAGAAGGAAGAATATTGCTTTGCGGAGGCCCAAAATTTCAATGGAGAATGATTACCGGGCGTCGGATAATGGTTGATGACAATCCCTTTGTTATTGCTGTCGGAATGGATATCACAGAACGCAAGCGATCAGAAGAAATTACTGCGTTTCGTTTACGGCTTCATTGTATGGAGGATTCACATTCTGTTGAAGAGTTGCTTCGGGCAACTCTTGATGAGGCTGAACGCCTCACTGACAGTACTATTGGCTTTTGTAACTTTATTTCTGATGATCTGAACGGGCTTTCATTGCATGTCTTTTCTACGAAAATGCAAAGGGGATCGCAATGCGCTGTTGGTCAGAAGGAACGCGTTCACTATCTGCCTGTGAACGAAGAGGTGATGTATGCTGATATTGTTAGGTCGCAGAGTGCAGTGATCAATAATTGCGATATACCCACCATTCGTGCAGATATGCCGAATACCAATGCTGAAAGGAAGCGAAGAATGTTTTTTCCGCTAAAGAGAGGGGTAACTGTTACGGCAATGTTTTGCCTTGGAGATAAACCGTACGATTATGACAAGGATGATTTGAGAATTTTAAATGATCTTGCAAATTTTGCGTGGGATGTTATTACTCGAAAGCGGGCAAAGCAAGCGGAACAAAAAATTCAGGAAGTTCTGCTTCAGGCTCAGAAAATGAAGCTGGTCGGTCAGCTTGCCGGTGGCATGGCTCACGATTTCAATACGATGTTAGAGGTAATCCTGGGGAATGTAACAATGGCCATTTCGACTCAGGGCATCCCAAAGCCATTGCATAACAATCTACAGGGTATTTTCAGGGCGGTCGAACATTCTGCTGATCTGTCACGTCAACTTATTGCGTTTTCTCAACAACACTCCATTATGCCAATTGTTCTTGACCTGAACAAGCTGGTTGAGAGGATGATTCCTGTTCTGAAACGGAGGGTTGGAGAAAATATTTCTCTTGAATGGATACCCGCACACCACCCTTCTTTGATAAAGATAGATCCCGCTCAAATAGAACTGATGCTTGGAAATCTTTACCTCAATGCATCTGATGCGATCACCGGAATCGGAACGATAGTTATCCAAACAGGCTGTGTTCATGTTGAAAAAGAAGAATGTATCACTGGTCATCCCTGCAAAAAGCCAGGAGACTATGTGACTCTTGTGGTCACTGATAACGGTTGCGGCATAGAAAAAAAGGATATTCCCTATATTTTCGAACCTTTCTTTACCACAAAAAATACCAGAAGAAGAAAGGGGCTGGGTCTTTCAATCATCTATGGGATTGCCAAACAAAACAATGCCTTCATTGATTGCCTGAGTGAGTGCGGAACGGGAAGTGCCTTTACAATATATTTTCCACGACAGAAAGGTTATGAAGAGATTGATGAGCCACTTGAACAACCTCCACCGGTCATTTGTTGCAAAGAAACGATTCTGCTTGTCGAAGCAGAGCCTGATATCCTCAATATCTGTAAGTTAACGCTTGAAAATAGTGGTTATAAAGTCCTTGACGCAACGACTTCCTCTGATGCAATCAAAATTGCTTTCGCATACGAGGGGCAAATTCATTTGCTTTTGACCGATGTTGTCTTGCCCGAGATAAACGGTTGTGATCTTTCGAAAAAGCTGCAGTCAATCTATCCCCAACTTAAAACTCTGTTTATGTCCTGTTACAATACACACCGGATTACCGGACATGAATTTCCAGAGACGCATATTATTCAGAAGCCATTTTCTGTCAATAAGCTTCTATTGGCTCTATTGAACATCTTTGGGGGGCAATAATGCCAAAATCCGGAAACCTATAGCTTCTCGGTATACAATCAGGAGGGCTCTGAACTGTTGTTTTCAGACTGCTCCTGTATTGGATGGGATGGTAATTTATCTGCGGACAAGTCAAGCAGGCGTACGGCACCGGCAAATTTTTTTTCGTAATAGTTTGTCAGTTGGTCTTCGGTAATTCCCCTGGAAAGTGAAGAGTGAACAAAGGTGTCGTTGCCGATAAATATACCAACATGGTTTATGTGCATCCCCTTTGTCTGAAAAAATACTAAATCACCTGGCTGCAACTCATTTTTGCTGACTTTATTACCTATTGCTGACATCTCTTTTGACGATCGGGGAAGATGCATATTAAACACCTTGTTATACATGAAGCGCACAAATCCTGAGCAATCAAACCCAGCCGGAGTTTGACCACCAAAACGATATCGTGTTCCAAAATATTGACCGACATGAGCAAAAAAACTCTGCATCGCAGTGGAGAAACGAGGAGAGGCTACAGTAGATGACTGAGATACATTTGAATGAGTATTATCAGGTGTGCCGTCACAACGTCCTGTATCTGGCTGTGCAAACTGAAAGATTAAGGCAGCAACACAAACAGCGATATATTTAGCGAATACGGAAATCTTTTTTTGTATCGGAGGCAGTTTGAGCAATAAACCAAAATTCTGATGACTATTCATAAAAACAGCGTTTTATACGTTTTTCACCAATAATTGTTTGTAATGTACCATTATGTAACGAAATATCCCAGTTTCCATCAAAATAAAAAGGCATTTTTTTGTGCATTCATTGAAGACCGTTGGTCAGAAATTATCTTCGTAAACCATTGTGTTCCCGTTTTTTATTGAGAAAAGTTTTTCATAAATTAGGCACTTTCAAAAAGTCAGTCATGAAAGAGAGGTTTATCTAACCTATTTTTTTATAAGGCGATGAAGCATTTGCTCCCTGTACTGGTGTTCTTTCTGTTCATTGTTGCCGGATGTTCCGGGCAAAACGCAAAAAAAACAGGAAAAGCTGACTCTGTGGCACGTCCATTACAGATCGGCCTGGTTTTTGATGTGGGAGGTCGTGGCGATAAATCGTTTAATGATTCAGCGTATAATGGTCTTGAACTTGCCAAGAGCAAGCATGGGATTAATTTTATTTATGTTGAACCTCAGGGTGAAGGAGCTGACCGGGAATCAGCTTTGCGTCAGATGGCCAGTGATCCGGATGTAGGGCTGATTATTGGTGTTGGTCTTCTTTTCAGTGATGATATTACCAGAATTGCTGCGGAATTTCCCGATAAAAAATTTGTCTGCAT
>CAILXE010000175.1 GCA_903838095.1 uncultured Chlorobiaceae bacterium | reverse complement strand
AGGCTGATAGAAAGCAGTTTTCTTGATGACACGATGCGATCAGCATACAAGCAACTCATTTTGAAGAAGTGTGGTCAACTCAATTTGCTGGACTGAGTGTTGTTTTGACCCAGCCGCAGTCAAAAAAGTCATTCTTGCTATGATCAAAAAAACTGCCCCCAAGCTTTCAAAACACTCTGAGAACGTCGTACCAAGATAAACCGGACAATCCGCATTCAGAATGAAACCGGCCCCCGTCTCTTTTCCGATCAGAAATCAAAAGGAGGGAACTCCAATGTACATGAGGTAACATATCAGCCGATAAGCGGTCTGGTTGCACTGAGTTGAGCAAGCAATATCTGCACCCTTCGTTTTCTCCTGAAACGGCCATGATCAAACACTTGCCAGGTTTCTGTTGTATTTTTATGGATCTTATTTCGCACATTGAATAATGAAACGATCACCTCACAGAAAAGTGCAGCTCCGCAGGAAAACACTGGCATTTTTTTACAGTATTTTCCGAAAAAGCAGATATTTCAAAGGTAATTCGCAACATTTTTTCCGTTTGAGCCTCGATTATCTGCTGCTTCAACTTAATCTGAATCAAGACATCCCGTTTCTTCTTGTGGCGGTATGCGTTGGGCTTTTAACCGGCTATGTCGCTGTAGTATTTCATGATGCTATTATGACAATCAGTACCATGATTTTTACCGACCTTCGGATAGTTGGGAAAAAAACTTTTGTCGATAACTACTGGATATTTTTTTTGCCATTTATTCCTGCATTTGGCGGACTGCTTGTTGGGCTTTACAATGCTTTTGTAATGAAAGAAAGACCTGGGCATGGCCTTGCCTCTGTCATCAAGGCGGTTGCCCAGAATGATGGCGTTATGAAGCGAAAATTATGGATTCATAAAAGTATAACATCAGTATTAAGTATAAGTTCCGGCGGAGGTGGGGGGCGTGAAGCTCCGATTGTTCAGGTTGGAGCGGCAATTGGTTCATCGGTAGCCCAGTTGTTACGATTTTCGCCAAACAAGACTCGAACTTTGCTCGGTTGCGGAGCTGCGGCAGGCTTGGCAGCGGTTTTCAATGCTCCAATTGGCGGCGTGATGTTTGCTGTAGAGGTACTGCTTGGTGATTTCAGCGTTAAAACATTCAGCCCCATTGTTATTGCGGCTGTCATTGGCACGGTTCTTTCAAGAAGTTTTCTGGGTAATTCCCCTACGTTTCAGGTTCCGGAATACGCTCTGGTATCAAATACTGAACTGGTTTTTTATTGTCTGCTTGGCATTCTTGCCGGTCTTTCAGCGGTGATGTTCATCAAGATCTATTACGCCATCGAAGAGTGGTTCGAAAGAGTTGAGAAACGATGGAAAATACCTGTCTGGGCCATGCCGGCTATTGGTGGACTTATGAGTGGCGTTATCTGTATCTGGCTTCCAGGTCTGTACGGTTTTTCCTATGAAGCCATTAACCATGCGGTTCACGGCACTGAAAGCTGGACGAACATGATTGGCATTTACCTGTTCAAACCGGTCGTTGCCGGTCTCAGTATCGGTTCTGGAGGATCAGGCGGAATGTTTGCGCCAGCAATGAAAATGGGGGCGATGCTTGGGGGGATGTTCGGAAAAGTTGTCCATACGGTTTTCCCGTCTATAACCGCCAGCTCAGGCGCTTATGCACTTGTCGGTATGGGTGCGTTGACGGCGGGCATCATGAGAGCGCCATTGACTGTCATTCTTATTCTTTTTGAAGTAACTGGCCAATACGAAATTGTGCTGCCCATTATGTTTGCTGCTGTTACCTCATCGCTTATTGCTCGGCTTGCTTATCGCCACAGCATGGAGAGCTACGTGCTTGAAAAGGAAGGTGTCCGTCTGGGGTTTGGTATTGCGCTCTCTGTTGCCGAGCATATCGGTATTGCTGATGTCATGAAAACTGACTTTGTAAAATTCAACGAGTCAGAAAGTGCCAAAAATATGATTGATGTGTTTTTCAATACACCAGAGTCAAGTTTTCTGATTACTGATGACCAAGGAATGTTTGCAGGCATTATCGGTCTTGATGAGATGAGAATTCTGCTTCAAGAAAATGTTCTTGTCGGGTTAATTGCTGAAGATATTGTAAAAAAAGACGTCCCAATACTTTATAATACGTCAAAACTTGATGAAGCGCTCAAACTTTTTGAGATCTCGGATTATGATTTGTTGCCGGTACTTGATTCAAGGAGCGCTATCCTGCTTGGCGTGGTTCGTCAAGAAGAGGCTTTTGCCTATTATCGCAAGCAGCTCAATCTGTATGGAACGGACCAATTTGAGGGTCAGAAACCATGATCAGTTTTTTGTAACCTGGCCTTCAGAAAATGGAACGACTTTGCCAAAGAGTTAGGCCATCATAAAGGCCATATTATTCTCCGCGCTACTGAAAAAGGGGCTGATATTTTCAACAGCGAAAACCTCCACTTTATTCGTATTGGCTTTCACAATTATTCTAAAGAACTCGCTTTTGAAATTATTGATGATCCGTATGATCTTTAGAGCTACTTAAGCAAGTACGGCAGCTTTCGACAGGTTGTAAGCCTTAGGGTTTTTTGTATTTTCTGAAAACCTGACTTTAAAAAATCAGTTTTAACTTTTTCACATTCCATGGCGCCGACACTTTATTCCGCACCCGATCACGCTGGGCATTTTGGCTGTTTCGGCGGAAAGTTTATCCCTGAAACACTGGTAAAAAATGCTCTTGATCTTGAGGCGGAATACCTCATAGCAAAAAACGATCCCGGCTTCCAGTCGACTCTTTCCAAGCTTCTGCGTGATTATGTTGGCCGACCGACTCCTCTTTATCATGCTGAACGATTAAGCAGAACGCTGCAAGGCGCGCAAATTTACCTCAAACGGGAAGATCTCTGCCATACAGGCGCCCATAAAATCAATAATGCCCTGGGTCAGGTTCTGCTTGCCCGCCGCATGGGCAAGCAAAGAGTTATTGCAGAAACCGGAGCTGGACAGCACGGAGTGGCCACCGCAACTGTTTGTGCTCTGTTTGACCTCGAATGCGTCGTCTATATGGGAGAAGAGGACATCCGGCGACAGGCCCCCAATGTTGCAAGAATGAAACTGCTTGGAGCCGAAGTTCGGGCTGTCTCAAGTGGATCAAAAACGCTGAAAGATGCCACAAGCGAAGCAATCCGAGACTGGATGAATAATCCGGAAGAGACCTTTTACATCATAGGATCAGTTGTCGGTATGCATCCTTATCCCATGATTGTGCGTGATTTTCAGGCCGTCATTGGGCAGGAGACCCGTTTACAGATTATTGAGCAGGCAGGAAAACTTCCCGATGTCATCACTGCGTGCGTTGGAGGAGGCAGTAATGCAGTCGGTATGTTTTATGAATTTCTGAACGATGCTGCCGATATAGAACTTGTTGGAGTTGAAGCGGCTGGAGAGGGGCTGCAGGGACGACATGCCGCCTCCCTGACACTGGGAAGACCCGGTGTACTTCATGGTGCGCTGACCAAACTTCTGCAGAATGAGGATGGACAGGTACAGGAAGCACACTCGATCTCTGCAGGTCTCGATTATCCCGGTGTTGGCCCTGAGCACTGCTATCTTCAGGAACTTGGACTGGTCACCTACACATCAGTGACCGACAAAGAGGCGCTTTCTGCCCTTGAAACACTTGCGAAAACTGAAGGCATTATCTGTGCTCTTGAATCAGCTCATGCCATGCACTACGCCATCACCAGAGCGCCCGGAATGGCAAAAGAGGCCATTCTTGTCGTCAATCTCTCAGGCCGGGGCGACAAGGATATGGAAACAATCATTCGGGAACTTGCTCTGTAAAAAAGTTGCATCCGGGAGTTGCACAGAAAAAAAATATCTTT
>CAILXE010000174.1 GCA_903838095.1 uncultured Chlorobiaceae bacterium | reverse complement strand
CCGCAAGGATACGGTTAAGCTCAAACCAGTGGCTGCCATTATTTCTCCAAATGATGTGTTTTTCTCGATAGTCTCACGTGATACGGTTCTTGACGAGAATTATCGTGGGTTTACGTTCCATTTCAAGCCGGGCCTTGATGACAAGACTAAAAGAAGCCGGATAACTGAGGTGCTCGGGGTGAGCTTTTCAAAGATCGAGCACACCATCTCTAAAATCAATACGGTTCCTTCGCTCCGGATGGGGCATCATCAGTGGCTTGAGAAGACTGATATGCTGCTTAAGGGGAAAAAGAATCTTCTGTTGACCGGCAACTATTTTGGTGGTATGGCCATTGAGGATTGTGTAAGCCGGTCGAAAAGTGAATCAGAGCGATTGAAAGGGTAGGTTGGTCAGCCAACCTGTTTGAATAGCCAATGGAGGGGATGCGATGAATGTATGGAATTCGCTTCAGGGAGTTTATCTGATCCCTTCTCTTGTTGTGTTGTTTGTGCTCTTGTTTTACTTTGGCGCAAATACTCTTTTTGTCAAGATTATTGCCCGGATTCGTTCGGCGATCAGAGGGTTCAGTATTCCGCTGGAATTTTTGGCTTTGCCCTTCAGGTTGCTGGCGTTCCTCATTGGTCTGGCGATACTTGTCCAGTATCTTCCACTCTCGCCTTATGCAGCGGAGCTGTTCAGGCACACACTCCTTGTTCTTGCCATCATTGGGGTATCATGGTTTATGATACGATCACTGGTCGTGCTGGAGCAGTTTATCCTTCAGTATTACTCGGCAAAAGTGCGTGAAAGCGAGACGGCACGAAAAATTGCAACGCACATCAGCCTTGCCCGCAAAATTCTGAATGCGCTTTGTGTTCTTCTTGCTATTGCCGGTGTGCTGATGACCTTTGATACGGTTCGCCAGGTCGGATTGAGTATTCTTGCTTCTGCTGGTATTGTCAGTGTGATGTTTGGTTTTGCCGCTCAGAAAAGCCTCACAACCCTTATTTCAGGTATTCAGATTGCTATAACTCAGCCAATCAGCATTGGTGATGAGGTTGTTGTCGAAAACGAAAAAGGGAAAATTGAGGAGATAACACTGACTTATGTGGTTGTGCAACTCTGGGATCAGCGCCGCATGATTGTGCCGATCACCTGGTTTATAGAACGTCCTTTTCAGAACTGGACCAGAACTTCTCCAGAGCTGCTTGGTACAGTTTTTTTTTACATTGATTATGCCATTTCTCCAGAAACCCTCCGCCAGGAATTTGAGAGGATTGTTGCCGGAACACCGCTCTGGGACAAGCGGGTCGCCAGGATGCAGGTGACGAGTTCCACCGAAAAATCGGTTGAAATTCGGGCACTGGTGAGTGCGGCGAACTCTGCTGAACTATGGGATCTGCGTTGTCTCGTGCGTGAAGAGCTTATTGCATTTCTGAGACTCAACTATCCCGATTTGCTGCCAAAAGTGACGGCCGATATTGATCAGGTCGTCGGCAGCGGAGGTTCGTGAAAATTTGTTCATAATGGTTCACTTGTTTTGATAAGCATAAAAAGGAGGAGTTGTATGGCGCAGGCAAAAAAAGGGGATACGGTCAAAGTTCATTATACCGGAACCCTTGATGATGGCACGATGTTCGACACATCGGCAGAGCGTGAACCGTTGAAGTTTACGATCGGTGAAGGTCAGGTTATTCCCGGGTTCGACAATGCCCTCATTGATATGGTGCCTGGTGATGTGAGGATTACCGTTATTCCCGCCGGGGAGGCGTATGGAGAGCACAGCAAAGAGCTGGTGACGGATGTTGATCGTGAGAGATTCCCGGCAGACCTGGAACTTGAGATCGGTCAACAGCTTCAGGTCGGACTGGCTGATGGAGAGCAGGCGGTCGTCATGATTGTCGACCTGACCGATACATCGGTGACGCTTGATGCAAATCACCCCCTTGCGGGTCAGCAGCTCACCTTTGAGATTGAGCTTGTTGAGATTCTGTGAGTCTGGTATGCAGGGAAGCGGTTTTCGTTTCCCTGCATTTCTCTCTTCTCAATGCACTGAGCATGAAATACAGGGATCGTAAGATCGAACGGCCATCTCACAAAGCTTTGTTATCTCCCCGTCATTTTTTCCCTCACTGAGCGCCTGCTCAACGAGGGCCCGCAGATCATCATGGATGTTTCCATTGTTCTGCGTCGTTGGAATGATGCAGTCAGCCTTTGCCACTTTTCCCTGCTCATCGATTGAGATATGGTGATAGAGCACCCCTCGTGGAGCTTCAACAGCTCCTGTGGCTGTGCCAGCTTTTGAAACGTAAGGAGTTTTTATCTCCGCAAGATTACTGTCAAGCAGTGAGTTAATAAGATTTTCGGCATCTTCAAGAATATGGACACACTCCACTAACTGGGCGATATTGTTCATGAAAGGGTTGTGGCACACAGGCTGAAGCCCGAAACTTTCCGCGCACTCTTTCGCTTTCGGGTGCAGGAGTTGGGAGTTATTGTTGAAACGGGCCAGGGCGCCTGCCGCAGAGGACTCTCTGCTGAGTCTGGTGAACTTTGATGTGGAGAAATCTCTGGTGTACTCGTTGGTCATCAGGAGATAGTCATTTTCATCTTTGTTCACCCCGTCCGATGAGACAAGACGTCCACCTATTGAAGGATAGGTTGAACCGTTTGAGAGCGAGATAAATTCAGTTTCACGGCTGAAAGCGGGAATGGTGAGTGAGTGGAAAAATAAGCAGGTTTTCTCAAGGGCCGGTTTTCTCTCCTGAATCATCGCACGAAGGTTCAGCAGTTTTTGTTTGTCGGGAGCTTTGCTCAACCCCCCAACCACGAGGCTGACCGGATGGGTGCAGCGTCCTGTGGTTACTGTGCTTATTTCGTTGCCAAGCTCTTTGAGCTGAAGCCCCGCCCTGACCAGATCAGGATGGGATTGCAATAAAGGCAGAGCGCTGGGAGTGCCTGCAAAATCTGGAGCTATCAGAAAGAAGAGATGCAGCGCGTGGCTTTGCAGGGTTTCGCCGTGCATAGCCAGCAGCCGTGTGGTCTCTGCCAAAACCGGCGGCACAATGTCCATTGCCCGTTCAACAGCCCTGATGCTTGCAAGTGAGTGGCTGATTGAACAGATCCCGCAGATTCTCGAGGTCAGAAAAGGAACCAGCTCGGCGCTCATTCCCTTGAGCATTACCTCAAAAAATCGCGGAGTTTCCACAATGGCCCAACGGGCATCAAGAAGCTGACCATCCCTGACGGTGATCCGGATGTTGGCGTGCCCTTCCACTCTGGTCAGGTGACGGATATCAAGTGAGTAGTCACGTTTCATCAGTAGCGAGAGGTTCAAAGGCGTTATAAAAGGAAAGCTTTTCGGTCAGGTTTTCAAGGCTGAGGCCCCGTTCTTTCACCAGTTCAAGAAAAGCGGGCATATTGAGTTCTTCCGCCGGGCCACGGCATCCGAGACAGGGGGTTTTGCCTGTTGGGCACACTGCGTCGCATCCAGCCCTTGAGATGGGGCCAAGGCAGATTTCGCCAAGGTCGAACAGGCAGGTGTTGAGGCGCTGTTTACAGTCCACACAGACAGGGTACGTTGGCAGGCTGACCTGTGAACGGGTGACAATACCAACCAGAACCCTCTCTACCTCATCTTTTGAAACCGGGCAACCGGGAATGGAGAGATCAACCTGCACAATATCGCTAATTTTCAGGGAGGGCATCGTCTCGACAGCTTTGTCTTTATAGACCTCCATAATGGCTTCTGCCTGCGGGATTCGATTTTTGAGACTGTTGACTCCTCCGAAACAGGCGCATGTACCGAACGCGACAAGAATTTTGGCCTGTGCACGGATGGCTTTGAGGCGTTCGATCTCGTCGCGGCGAGTGATGCTTCCTTCGACGAAGGCGATGTCGTAGTCGTCGTGTCGCTCCGATGATATTTCTCTGAAGTTGCGGATATCGAGAAGGGCGAGAAAATCCGGAAGAGTAGATTCCTTGTTGGCCAACTGCAGTTGGCATCCTTCGCAGCAGGTAAAGTCGAACGACCCGATCTTTACCCTTTCCATTTCAAAGCCAAGATGGTTCATGTCTGTTTTTCTAAATCGCTTCCTTGAGGTTCATAACCGACCAGTAGTCAAACACGGGGCCGTCCAGACAGGTAAATGTTGAGCCAACCATGCAGCGGCAACACTTGCCCATGCCGCAGTGCATGCGGCGTTCCAGTGAGACAAACATCCGGTTCATTGGAATGCCCATCCGGTCAAGGTGGCTGCAGACGAATTTGAACATGACTGGAGGGCCGCAGACGATTGCGTAGGTCTCCCTGGAGTCAAAGGTGAATTCATCGAGCAGAGCGGTAATCATGCCGCTTCGTCCAGTCCAGGATTCATCAGGTTTCTCAACAATAGTTCTCATCTGAACATGGCTGACCTTCTTCCACTCCTCGAACTGGTAGGTGAAAAGCATCTGGGATGGCTCTTTGGCACCGTACAGAAGGAAAACATCTTTGTACTTGTCGCGGTGATCGTTAATCCAGAAGAGTGGAGCTCGCATCGGGGCGATACCAAGCCCTCCTGCAATCAGGAGAACGTTATGATCCTGCATCTCCGTCATCGGAAAGTCTGTGCCGAAAGGGCCCCTGACGGAGACGAACGCTCCCTGGCGGGCTTCGAAGAGCGCTGAGGTTACATGGCCGGCCTTGCGGACGCAAAGCTCGATGAACTCGTGGTTGCTGGTCGAACTCGATATTGATATCGGTGATTCACCGTATCCCGGGACTTCGAGCATGAGGAACTGGCCGGGTCTGAAGTTGAAAACTTCTCGTTCGAACGGATCAATGATGCGGAGCTGGAACAGCCGTTCGAGCTTGGAGAGCGGCACGATATTCGTGATCCGACACTTGTAGCCCTTGTCGGTGATCATGACCTCGGACTTTTTCTGAAAGTCCGGAATTTTGACTGCGAAGGGTTCGCGGTTCAGGTCTTGTCCGGGGATTGTGAAACGCATATCATGCATGATTCTCGCTCCAGTCTGAGGTCGTTGATGACGTCTTTCGGGTTGATGTCGGCAAGGCAGGCGCGTCCGCAACGGTTGCAACCGACGCAGATTTGCTGGTTGTCATTGGCCGCAAATCCTCGATAATGATGATAGTAGCGGTACTTGAGGCGGTCGCCTGTTTTCGGTCTGAAGTTGTGTCCGCCAGTGACCTGCGCGAAATCAACAAGATTGCACGAATAAAGATGGTTCTGCCTTGTCGAGCCTTTGAGATTAATATCGAAACGCTCTTCAACACTGTAGCAGTAACAAGTTGGGCAGACCATCGCGCAGGAGCCGCAACTGAGGCATTTGTCGCCCCATTTCTGCCAAATCGGAGAGTCGAATTCAATGTCGAGGAAGCAGGGGAGTCCGGATACTTCGATCTTGGTCTCAAAGCTGTGCTTGATGTCCTTGCGCCGTTCTATAAGACGGCAGTTATCCTCGTATGCAGGTTCCTGAATATTGAACTCTTTGAGAAAGCTGAATGCTTTAGAAGAGTTTATCGACAGGTAGTAACTGTCGCCGATGTCAGAGCAGAAAAGGTTGAATCCATGATTGACCGTGTGCCGGTTCATCGAATGGCAGAAACAGTCTGGCAGGGGCAGATGATCCATGCCGATGATGAAAGTATTTTTCCTGCGGGCCAGATAGTAGGGAGAGGGGTAAGCCCCATGGAGCATGACATCGTCAAGAATATTGACAGCATTGATGTCGCAGGGCCTGAGTCCGATGAGAATAATGGGTTGTACGTCGTATCGTATCTCTTGTTCCCAGTTTCCCTCACTAAAGCTGAAGCTGGAAAGCTCGTCCCTGAAAGGCAGAAAAAAGTGTTTGGCCGATGAGTGGGTTACGGTGTAATCGAAATCGATTTCGTCGGCGGACTTTACCGGCATAAACTGATAGATCGGTTTGCCGTTGCTGCCGGTATCTACCTTTTGTGGTCCGAAGGAGCTGTTACTCTGGACAAGTGTATCAATAAAAGCCTTGAACTCCTTTTTTGAAATGACTTTGTAGATCATTGCTCATGTCCCCGATTCAGGCATTGCAGAGAAGCGCT
>CAILXE010000173.1 GCA_903838095.1 uncultured Chlorobiaceae bacterium | reverse complement strand
TCCGAAGACAGAGTCGACAGATTTACAGTCTGTTGCGTTTAACCACTTCGCTACCTACCCGTTACATTTTGAGCTGGTGATGGGACTCGAACCCGCAACCTGCTGATTACAAATCAGCTGCTCTACCAATTGAGCTACACCAGCAGCCCGCATTTACAACTCAAAAAACAGGGCTGGTAATATAATGAGAGGTTTTCAAAATACAAAGGAAAAAAGATTAATTCATCAGTCATCTTTTACAGCAGCAAAATATCCGGCAAGACGTACTACCGTTTTCCTTGAAACAGCTCTCTGTGAAAACGCCAGAACCTTGTCAATCAGCGTTGGAAATACCCAGATACTGTTTTTCTTCAGCCCTTTCAGGGCCGCCTTGACAACCACATCAACTCCTGACATCGGCAGACGAAGGTTCGCTTTATTGTGGCCGGCCCGCGCAAAAAAGCCCGTATCAACAAAACCCGGACAAACTGCAAAAACCTTGACACCCTTGTCTTTCAATTCCACATAGAGCGCCTCACTGAGCGTCATCACAAATGATTTTGTGGCCGAATAGAGACCCAGACCAGGCACGCCCTGCATTCCACCGATTGAGGCAATATTAATAATGGTCCCTTTTTTCCTCTCAACCATATCAGGCAAGATGAGACGGGTAAGACGGGCCATAGCCATCATATTAACCATCATAATCTCTTCGAGCCGGGAAAGCGGGATTTCGTCAAAGTCGCCTGCATGAGACAATCCAGCACAATTAACAAGAAAATCTACTTTCCCATGCAATCTGCGGCAGAATTCATACACCCTGGCAGGACTTTCTGCATCACTGAGATCCTCAACACAGATTGCAACCTCTATCCCACTTTTCTGTCGAAGCTCTTGTGCCAAATCTTCCAATTTGTCACCCGAACGGGCCACAAGCACAAGATGATGCCCTCGGCCAGCAAATTCACGGGCAAAAGCAGCTCCTATACCCATGGATGCTCCCGTGATCAGGGTAAACATCATACAGGATCAATCCATTTGCCCTGCTCTCTTATCAGTGAGATCAGTCTCTCGACGGCATGAAGTTCTGTAATATTTTCTTCGACACACTCCTTGCCGACATAAAGACTGATGCGATTTTTGCCTGCGCCGACATAGCCAAAATCAGCATCAGCCATTTCGCCCGGACCGTTAACGATACAGCCCATAACGCCGATCTTCAGCCCCTTGAGGTGACCCATCCTCTGTTTGATTGACGCAACTGCCGCTTCAAGATCAAAGTATGTTCTCCCGCAACCTGGACAGGAGATAAATTCTGTCTTCGACATCCTGATTCTTGCTCCCTGCAGGATATTGAATGCCAGATGCACTTCATCATCAGGAGATAATGCCGTATGAAGTGAGAGCATATCACCGATACCATCACAAAAAAGAGCCCCCGTCTGCACTGAACTCATGATGAGCGTTTCAAGCCGATCAGCAGCATCTCCCCTGAAGCGAACAAGAAGAGGATAATCAAGAGAGCGACTTGTAAACGCCTGCACAAGGCGTCGATAGACAAAAACAACATGATTGGACAATACTGAAAACAGAAGTCGATGCGTTTTCCGTTTGCTGAGCTTTTCAGCAAGATGGGCAAGCACTCTTGCAGGAACAGCGTCCCCTGATTCTTCATGAAGAAAGCATAACTCGACTACTGCGCGTCGTTCATTGTCGAGAAGCTGAAAAAAGTCGTTTTCAAACCTCTCACCTTCAATAATATCAAATCGAACTTTTGAGACGGTGTTGAGTAAACGGGAAAAGAGTACAAAATCGCTTGTTGATGCCACAACAACATGAGCCATCTCCCCCAGCCTCCCAAGGAGTTCATCAAGCGCCTGAAGATCCTCCTCACTGTTGACACGAACGGAGACAAACTCGGAACGAATGGCATCCTGAGGTTTTTCAGGTGCAAGCCTTTTAACTATTTCCGCAAAGACAGCATCACGATCCGAAAGCAAGGCATGCACCTCCGTCTCCACCCTCGGCACAGTATCTCCACCAATCGCCATTCCTGCAAGCAAGAGCTGGCTGGAGACTCTGCGTTGATAACTGAACGGATTAAACGGTGGCTGCTCATCTGAAATCGGGGTATGAATGGCCAGCTTGTTTCGGCTCTCAATGACATGCCTCAGCGGAACATGCCCCCTGTCACCGTTGACAAGATGAAAGTCATTGTACTTTTTGACAATAGCAAACCCTACAGGAACTTCATTAACCGGATCTTCGGTCAATGAGACCCTTATGGTATCACCAAGTCCATCTTCAAGAAGCGCGCCAATACCCATGGCCGACTTGACACGACCTTCATCACCGTCTCCAGCCTCGGTGACACCAAGATGAAGAGGATACGCATAATGAAGCTCTGCGTCAGCCTTTTGCACAAGAAGCCGGTATGACTGAATCATTACCCGGACATTGGAAGACTTCATCGAAAAAAGAATCTCATAATAGCCAAGCTCTTCACAGAACCGGGCAAATTCAAGCGCTGCTTCAACCATACCTTCCGGAGAGTTCCCGTAACGGCTGACAATCCTGTCAGACAAAGAGCCATGATTTGTGCCTATTCTCATCGAAACGCCGTACTGGCGGGCTTTTTCTACCAAAGGCACAAATTCCTGGCGAACATGTTCAATTTCCTTCAGGTATTCCTCTTCGGTATACTCGTTCGTTGAAAATTTTTGGCTGGTCGCATAGTTCCCTGGATTAATGCGAATATTTTCAACAAATTCAACCGCCTTGAGGGCAGCGCGAGCTGAAAAATGAATATCCGCAACAAGTGGAGTATCAATCTTGTCGCGACGAAGCTGCTCCCTTATATTGCCGAGATTTTCAGCATCTTTCTCGGTCGGCACCGTCAGTCGGATAATTTCGCAGCCTGCCTCATACAACCTTCTGCACTGCTCAACCGTTGCAGCGGTATCCATGGTATGGGTATTGGTCATGGACTCTACCCTGATCGGCTGATATCCTCCAAGAGCGATGGTTCCAAAAGCGACTTCACGGGTAACACGGCGACGATACTGATACATTGGCTTGTCCAAGGGTTGAATAAAAAATCTATTTCTCTCTGATGATAAAAAGTGTTTCATCGGGTCTGCGGAAATTATACCTCTCCCGCGCCGCTTTTTCGATGCTGTCAGGATCCCGGGCATGCCGGATCCGCAATTCGTTTTCAATAATCTTTTGTTGCTCGGTTTTCTGCCTTTCAAGAAGCATCCTGTGTTCAACCTCCATGCGAATTCTTTTCACAATACCGTAATCATCAAAAAAAAACCAGACAATGAAATAAAGCAGAAAAACCCAAAAAAGAATTTTTTTAGGGTGCGAACGACTATAATGCCAAATGGTATTGAATATCTTTTTCACGCCTTTAAACACTTTTATTTGCCTGGTCGTGCTGGAATCGCTGCAGGGGTGAAACGCACAAAGAACCCTTGCCATTCAGACAAGGGTTCTCTGCAAAGCTTCTGATTATACCCGGAACGCATTTCTGCCGGGATAACGAGCCTGAACACCAAGCTCCTCTTCAATACGAAGCAGTTCGTTGTATTTAGCCATACGATCTGAACGTGAGAGGCTTCCAGTCTTGATCTGGCCGGCATTGGTTGCAACCGCTATCTGGGCAATCGTGCTGTCCTCGGTTTCTCCACTCCGATGACTGATGACCGACGTATAACCATTGGTTTTTGCCAGGTCAATTGCCTGCAGCGTCTCGGTCAAGGTGCCGATCTGGTTAACCTTGATAAGAATTGAGTTCGCTACGCCCTGCTTGATACCTTCGGCAAGTCTTTTGCTGTTGGTCACAAAAAGATCGTCGCCAACAAGCTGTACCCGTGAACCAATTTTGTCTGTCAACAGCTTCCAGCCTTCCCAGTCATCTTCAGCCATACCATCCTCAATTGAGATAATCGGATAATTCGTCGCCCACTTTTCCCAGTATTCTGCCATTTCAAGAGAGGTCAATTCCTGTTTGGAAGATTTCTTGAAGACATAGCGTTTTTTGGCAGAATCATAGAACTCGGAGCTTGCAGGATCAAGCGCGATCATGACCTGTGCATCGCCAAGCCCACCTTTATCCGTCGGAAGACCTGCCTTGTAGCCAGCTTTGCCGATAGCCTCAATAACCAGCTCGATAGCCTCTTCATTGGAACCCAGGTTCGGAGCAAAACCACCCTCATCACCAACAGCAGTGCTCAGACCTTTGCTTTTCAGAAGGGCCTTGAGAGCGTGAAAAATTTCGGCGCCGCAACGGAGGGCGTCTGAAAAGGAGTCAAATCCTGCGGGCATGATCATAAACTCCTGAAAATCAACAGTATTGTCGGCATGGGCTCCACCATTGAGCACATTCATCATCGGCACTGGCAGTGTATTGGCCATCGTGCCTCCGATATAACGATAAAGCGGAAGACCGGTATATTCAGCGCCAGCCTTTGCACAGGCCATTGAAACACCGAGAAGTGCATTTGCGCCAAGCCTTGACTTGTTTGTGGTTCCGTCAAGAGCAAGGAGTAACTCGTCGATCTCCTCCTGTTCAGTGACAAGCATGCCCGTCAAAGCCTCATTAATAACGGTATTGACATTTTCAACCGCCTGAAGCACACCCTTTCCAAGATAGACGTCCGGATCGCCATCCCTGAGTTCCACCGCTTCATGAACACCGGTCGATGCACCACTTGGTACCGCCGCACGGCCGAATGAACTTTCAGTATACACATCAACTTCAACCGTTGGATTTCCCCTTGAATCAAGGATCTGACGGGCATGGACTTCAGTGATAATAGGCATAACGAAATATATTTATGGTTGTTACTTGTTTTTTTGCCACAAAGGAGTCTTCCTGATAATTTCTCATGAATATGAGTTGAAAATATATCTTTTTTTCCTGACCTTTTCATTGTTGTCACAGCAGCAAATAAGGCTTTTTTTGTTTATTATTTGCGATGCTGTTTTCTTAAACGCCTGCTATTTTGTTATCAGTCAAAAAAGGAGCCCCGCCATGCAAGCCGTACAACC
>CAILXE010000172.1 GCA_903838095.1 uncultured Chlorobiaceae bacterium | reverse complement strand
CTTTTGGGCAATCCGGCGAATCACCGAAGGCATGGTGGCCGAGAAGAGGGCAATCTGCCTGCCTTTGGGGGTCTGCTCAAGAATCCAGTCAACATCATCGATAAATCCCATGCGAAGCATTTCATCCGCTTCGTCAAGCACCAGACATTTGAGAGCATTGAGATTAAGTGAGCCACGACGAATATGATCCATGACACGACCGGGAGTTCCGACAACGACATGCACGCCGCGTCTCAACATGCGAAGCTGAATACCGTAATCCTGTCCTCCATAAATGGGAACGACATGAAAACCCTTCAGATATTCTGCATAACGCTGGAATGCCTCAGCCACCTGAATGGCAAGCTCCCGTGTAGGGGCAAGCACAAGCGCCTGGGGTTCAGCCTGTTCAAGATTGATATTAGAGAGTATCGGGAGGGCAAACGCTGCGGTTTTTCCTGTCCCGGTCTGCGCCTGGCCAAGGACATCACGTCCTTCAAGAATAAGTGGAATTGTCTGAGCCTGAATAGGTGTCGGGTTTTCGTACCCAACCTCTTGAAGAGCTCTCATTAAGGGTTCGGCGAGCTGGAGGGCGCTAAAATCCATCGGCAATAATTGCTGTTCTTTCATTTGTAATTTTTTCCTTTCCAAATCATTGATAAAAAAATGCCTCGTTCGAGGCGAGAATGGCAGCAATGCAGGAAAGAACAAAATGAAGAAAAGTTCTCATCAACCGAAAACATCAGGGCTGTTTTCTTTAAGAAAACAAGCACCATCGAATCGTCACAAACACATAAAACTTTCGGGTCAGTACGACCATATTTTTTTATGTATTCTTTCTTAGCATATTCACCACGCATTAAAAACGCTGGTATAGTACCATTTTTTTTTGTAAACGACGAATTTATTTTTTATGCACGGTTATTGAGTGTTCGCAACACAGCTAACCATACCTGCGACTTTTTTGTTACTTTCACATGTCATCAAGCTTTTTCGTCCAAGGCAATAAGTCGTTATGAACAGTCCCGCTATTTTATTCTATACTATTTTCTCCCCCGTTTTTTTCGGGATTGCAAAACTTTTCAGTGTTTTTCATACCAAGCTTCAGACTTTTTTCAGGGTGCGGAAAAATCTGTTCCGGGAACTGGAACAAAAAATCAGCACACTCGCTCCTTCTTCTTTCAGATTATGGGTTCATGCCGCATCGGTCGGTGAATTCGAGCAGGCGCGTCCGGTCATTGCCGCCCTGAAAAAAAAACATCCTGAACTCACTCTTTTTGTCTCCTTTCTTTCAGATTCAGGCTATAACGCCAGAAAAAATTTCTCTGATGCTTCCGCCGTCTTTTACCTGCCATCAGACACTCGTGCCAACGCAAAAAAGCTCCTTGAGCTGCTCAAGCCGGATGTGCTTGTACTGATGCGCTACGACTTCTGGCCAAATCATCTCATGGAAGCAAAAAAACGCGGCACAAAGCTGATTCTTGCCGCAGCCGTACTGCAAGAGAATGCTCCATATTTCAAACCCGTCCTGAAAGGCTTTTACCAAAGCATTTTTCACCTGTTTGATCATATTTATACCGTCTCATCAAAGGACACTCTTGCTTTCAGTCAGGCATTCAATTGCCAACAGGCAAAAACTGCGGGCGACCCGAGGTTTGACCAGGTCTTGCTGCGCAGCCGGAACTGTGCAAAAATTGATCACCTCAAACCTTTCTTTGAAAACCGTACCGTACTTGTCGCTGGAAGCGTATGGGAGCAGGATAAGATGCTGCTCTTGCCTGCATGGCTGGGGCTTGAGAAAAGGCCGGCGCTGATTCTGGTGCCGCATGAAGTCAACCCCGAAAACATGGAACGCCTTTACCGGAAACTGGAAAACCAGTCTCTCCCTTATGTGCCAGTATCACGCATCAAGAGCACATTCAATCCTGAACGGGAGATTCTGGTGATCGACCAAACCGGTTATCTTGCTGAACTCTATTCACTCGCCTCAATAGCTTATGTCGGTGGAGGGTTCGGCGTTAATGTGCATAATACGCTCGAACCGGCGGTTTACAGCATTCCTGTGTTGTTTGGCCCCCGATATCATAACTCGCCCGAGGCAGAAGGAATTGTCGCCGCTGGCGGCGCCACCGTCATTCATGATGAAACGGAACTTGCCGCTGCACTGAAGAGATGGACTACCGATCCCGCTCAAAGAAAAATAAACGGGATTGCGGCTGGAAAGTTTGTACAACAAAGTACTGGTGCGACGGCAATAATTTCAGAAGGTATCGAGCAATACATGTGAATGAAGGATGATGATAAAAAATCATCCTGCTCAGACAGAACGAAATACACAATATCACCTACGTCCCCTATTTCGTTTGTTGCGAGAAATAGTCTTTTGTTTCTGCTGCTACGACTGGACTGAGAACAATCAGGGATACAAGGTTTGGTAGTGCCATCAGAGCGTTGGCGATATCAGCAAAGCTCCATACTACCTGGAGCGAGGCTACTGAACCGACCATGACTGCCGCAACCCATGCCCATCTGTATGATTTTACAAATTTGTTGCCAACAAGGTATTCGACTGCTTTTTCTCCGTAATAGGACCAGCCAAGAATGGTCGAAAAGACAAAGGTCAGGAGGCCAACGGTGAGAACGGTATTGCCAATATAGGGGACGGCATCAAAGGCCGCGCTGGTAAGCTCTGCGCCTTTCAGGCCGCTTTGCCACATACCGGAGTTGACAACGACAATTCCGGTTGCAAGGCAGACGACGACGGTATCCCAGAAGGTGCCGGTTGATGAAATAAGCGCCTGTTTGACCGGATGTTTGGTCTGTGCGGCTGCCGCAACAATCGGTGCACTGCCAAGCCCTGATTCGTTGGAAAAGAGACCTCGGGCAATACCGAAGCGCATCGCCTCCTTGACTCCTGCTCCGGCAAATCCTCCAAGAGCCGCCTGCCCGGTAAATGCTGATGAAAGTATAAGCTGCAAGGTATCCAGCAGCGTTTCGTGTTTCAGGAAAAGCAATAAAATACAACCTGCCACATAAAAAATGGCCATAAAAGGCACGAGATATTCACACACTTTTGCAATAGAGGTAATACCACCGATAATGACAACTGCGGTAAAAATGGTCAAGACCACGCCTGTTATCCAGGGTGAAATATGAAAATTGTTCTCAACCATCACCGCAATGGAATTGGCCTGAACCATATTGCCGATACCAAATGCTGCTATAGAGGTAAAGAAAGCGAAAAGAACAGCAAGCCATTTCATGTTCATCGCCTTTTCCAAAACATACATCGGACCGCCTGAAACGGTACCATCTTCGCTAATGGTACGGTATTTCACCGAGAGCACCGCCTCAGCATATTTTGTTGCTATGCCAAAAACACCGGTCAGCCACATCCAGAGCACTGCTCCGGGACCTCCGGCAGCAACAGCAGTCGAAACACCGACAATGTTCCCTGTTCCTATGGTAGCAGCAAGAGCGGTGACAAGCGCACCAAACTGACTTATCTCCCCTTCACCCTCTTTTGTCCTTGTGAAGGACATCTTTATTGCCCGGAAGGTATACTTCTGAATAAATCCCAGCCTGAATGTCAAAAAAAGATGCGTCCCGAAAAGAAGCACCAACAGAGGAACCCCCCAGACATAGCCGCTGATCTGATCCAGTACTTTTTCAAGAGTCTCCACGAAACCTCCCAGAGTTTGAAGATGGATGATGTTTTGAATAGCATTGAACATACGCTATTTGAAGGGAAATCCCGAAGGAGAAAACTGACTGCTAAAGAGAGTATCTGTTTATTAGCAGGGTTCTTTGTATCTTTTCCGGCAAAGTCAAGATCCCGGTCATTCACAGCCAGTGTGCGGCAAACAGCACACATTCGTCATCAATACGTCCACAGAAATTTTTACGTTATTTTTCAAACACAACGCAACAGTAATACACTGAAAGCAGAGAGCCGATTATAACTCATGGATTTAATAAAAGAAACAGCAAGAAGAAAGACGTTTGCCATCATCAGTCACCCTGATGCCGGAAAAACCACCCTGACAGAAAAATTTCTGCTTTTTGGCGGAGCAATTCAGACCGCTGGAGCCGTTAAAAGCAACAAGATACGCAAGACCGCGACCAGCGACTTTATGGAGATCGAAAAACAGCGCGGAATCTCTGTTGCCACCTCGGTCATGGGGTTTGAGTATGCCGGAAAACGGGTCAATATTCTTGACACTCCGGG
>CAILXE010000171.1 GCA_903838095.1 uncultured Chlorobiaceae bacterium | reverse complement strand
GCCAACTATGGAGGGTGTTTTTATAAATCGGATACAGGCGGGCTGGTAAACGCACAAAACAGCAAATTCAAAGGAAACGCTGGATATTATGGTGGAGTGGCGTCTAATGGGAAGCATACGTGGACAAATTGTGTGGTAGTGAGCAATAACGCCTTTTTTGGTGGTGGCGTGGCCTATAATGGGGTGCATACGTGGACGAACTGCTTAGTCGCAAGTAATAACAATGAATTAGGATTAGGTGGCGTTGCTTATCAGGGAACGTATACGTGGACAAATTGCGTGGTATTTAATAATACTGCCTTAAATGGTGGTGTTGTTTATATGGGTACTCATACGTGGAGAAATTGTGTGCTCGTAAATAATACCGCTTTAAATAGGGTTCACTGAAAAAATAATTTAGCTGGGGCTAATGTGGATGTCCGACCACCAAACTGCTGTTGATTTTAGTTCGAGGAGTTGTTTTGTGGGCTGATTAGCTTCGAGCTAGAGCTGTTTTGAGGTTCATACTGAGTAATCCGAGCCGAATCCAGGTCTCGCTGCCACCTTGAATGCTGTACATGACCCGATCCAAACCATAATGCATTTTTCCATTTCCGAAACTACCTTCAATTCGATTGCGTTCACGTTGTTTTTGTCGGTACCAGTCTGTTTTCTTTGTTGATGCCTTGGCCGTACGCCCCAAGGGCTTAAATCCAGATCGAATTCCCTTTGCATCCAACAACTCTCGATTAATCCTCGTGCCATATTTTCCATCCCCAGTGATGGAGGGTGGCAACACACCGAACCGCTTCTCATATGCCTCGATATGAGCCGGAACGTCAGATTCTTCACCATATGCAGCATGTTCAATATGATCCATCATGACAAATCCATCCACGTTCACACAGCTTGCTTTCGCGCCAAACTCGACATTCTTTCCCGCTTTTCCTCGGACGATCGGCCGCACCTGCGGCCGAAAGAAGCTCACAATCCGGTCGGAAATCTGACACCGTTTTGACTTGTACATTTGCAGTTGTTGTTCAAAAATAGTTTTTGCTACCTGTAGTTTTTCCAACATCTTTTTTGTGACTGCGATGCCGCTCTGGGTAGCTTCAGCAATCAACTTCTCAAGCTGTGTCAGGTTCCGTCGCACGTACTGCAACATCTTCTTTTTAGCTCTTTCGATCGTCTTTTTCTTCTTCACCTTTTTCTTGCTAAAATCCAAAAATACTTGGCGTGCCTTCCGCGCATAGGTTCGGATCGTTTTCCCCACGTCTCCGCTGAGGGTTTTCACGGTTTTCACTAACCATTCTCGTGCATCATTGAGTAACCCAACATCGTTAGGATATTTGATGTTCTCTGGAAATACCGTCGCATCTACAAAGATCGCTTTTGCTCTGATAATTTTGCGGTCAATCAAGGCTTGGTACGTCTTCGACTCCAACTCCTTGAAGAACTCAAGACCGAGCCGTTTTCGTTGTTTGGTTAACGTACTCGACTCAATGAACGCCTCCGTCTTGAATGCGTCTAACCCGCAAAATGCTTGTTGATAGGGATTCTCTCTCACCGACAACACAATTTCTTCATCGCTAAGCCCTGTCAGATGCTTCAGTAACAGAAGTCCGATAATGAGCCGACTGTCTTTGGCGGGGCGCCCCACGTCTGAGTGTCTCGAGTCATACACTCGCTCCAACTCAGTCCACGGAATTAGATCCGCTATCTTCAACCATCGATTTGTCTTGTCCAATTTACTCGCAAAATCAAACATATCCCCGAACATCGGCGTTGTTAGTCGGTCTTTACCCTGATACATGCATCGCCCCCCCCAAACTGCACGGGTTTTGATATCTTTCTTCGTTTTTCTGTGCAGTTTTACGTGTTTTCTATGCCTACATTATATCAAATATTGTCAGCATTTATAAGGCTTACAGCTGATTCGCGAGGGTTATTCAGTGAACCCTAATTAAGCGAGGCGAAGCGGGTTAGGTTGGTGGCAACAGCCGAAATTGCGCAATTTCCGCAAGAATATCCAGCCCCTGAACGGACTGATATATTATTGATATTCGGCCAGAGGATTTGGGCGGTCATTACCACATTGCCGGTATTGATTTCAACCAGACTGCCTGACACATTGATATTGCCAATAAGTTGCGGCAGGCTGAGGAAGTTGAGCATTGCAGGCACATAG
>CAILXE010000170.1 GCA_903838095.1 uncultured Chlorobiaceae bacterium | reverse complement strand
TATTAAAGATTACCTGAACCATAACGACAGAGGGTACTTCCTGTTCGAGAGCGACAACGATGGAGGGGAGCTGGTTGATGAAGAACGACTTGCAGCGGCATTTACCGGCACAACCGTGCAGGCGGTGATTCTTTCGGCATGTCACTCCGGCAAAGCGTCCTCAGCCAGTTTGAACAACGGGTTGATGCAGCGGCTTGCCGACAAAGGCATTCCCCACGTTATCGGAATCAGGGAGTCTATTCTCGACCGCGCCGGGCTTCAGTTTGCCCGTGCGTTCTTTGGTGCACTGATGCAGCAGCAGAGCATTGCCGCCTCTTTGCAGCAGGCGCGGCGGGCCATCGTGCGCCCCCTGCATGATGATGAGGAGCTGCGACATTCACCATTGGCCGAACTCTCACTGGGTCAGTGGTGCCTGCCGATGCTGCTCAGCTATCAGTTTGACCGTCCGCTGATAACTCGTCGCTTTACACCGCAGCCGATGCGCCCCGCCAATCTCTTCAATGAAAGCCTGAACAATATTTCACTTCCGGCCCACTTTATCGGTCGTCGCCGTGAACTGCGTCGCAGGCAGCGGGCATTCCGTGAGGGAACGTCAGCCCTGCTCATGCTCATCGGCGCTGGCGGCATGGGCAAAACAGCCCTCGCAGGCAAGCTGCTCAACACACTGAAAGCGGACGGGTATGAAATTTTCGCCTTTTCAGCCAGGCCGGAGCACAACTGGCGCGACACCGTGCTCCAAATGGAGCTGGCGCTTGATGAAATCCGTGCTCCTAAATACAGCAAGATTCAGCAGGCCTATGCGGAGAAGAGCAAGCAGATTGAGATGCTGCTGAAGCTGCTGCTTGAGCAGTTCGGTTCACAGGTGGCGCTCTTTTTCGATAACCTCGAATCGCTGCAGGATGCAACCACCCGGGTACTGACTGATCCTGAATTGCAGCTCTGGATAGATGCCGCAGTGCGCCTGAAAGCGCAGGGTGTGAAGGGGGTACGGGTTGTCCTCACCTCCCGCTGGGCGCTGCCGGAGTGGCATGAGCAGCTCTATCTGCTTGTCACACCCGTCTATCGCGACTTTCTTGCGGTTGCGCAACAGCAGAAGCTGCCAAAAGAGTTTTTAACGGACTTCAAGCGATTGCGCCAAGCTTATGAAGTGCTTGGTGGCAACTACCGGGCGCTTGAGTTTTTTGCGGCGGCCTTGCAGAAGATGAATACCCTTGAAGAAGAGCAGCTTGTTGCAACCCTTCGGCAAGCGAAAGAAGAGATACAAACCAACATGCTGCTTGAGCTGGTCTATAACCACAGAACAGCGGTAGAACAGCAGTTGCTCCGCACTCTGATGGCTTACGAGGTGCCGGTGGCTTTTGAGGGGGTAAAGGCTCTTGTGCTGAATGAGCTTGAGCTACCCGAATCGGCTCTGGAGTCGCTGCTGTCGGTTTCACTGATTGAGCGATCGGAGAATAAAATTTGGCAAATCGAAGAGTTTCTTGTGTCACCTTTGGTGCGTGACTGGCTGCTACAGCAAAAAGGTGCAACGGTTTCCAGTGAGCAGCTTCAGCGTGCTGCTGGATATTTGCAGTGGCTTCTGGTAAATGAACGGGGCACTTTGGGCCAAGCTATTGTTACCCATACTGCACTCATGGCAGCAGAGCTTGATGAAGAAGCTCATCGTATAACCCTTGATTTTATTTGCGAGCCTTTGCATTTGGCTGGAATGTATAACACGTTGCTATTGAACGGATTGCTACCAGCTTGTCAGTCCACTGTACAAACAACATTGTCTCAAGCTTTAGGTCACGTCGGAAGTCAATATTTTGCATTAGGTGACTTTGAAAAAGCACTCAATTACTTCAACAGATCTCTGATCATAATGATCGATGTTGGTGATAAGTTAGGTGAAGCTAGCGTACTTAATAACATTTCGCTTGTATTAAAAGTGCGAGGAGAGTATGACACGGCTCAGGAGTACCTGAAACGGTCGTTGTCGATTAGTCAGAACATTGATGACAAGTCAGGCGAAGCAAATACGCTGAATAATCTTGGGACTTTATTTTTTGTTCAAGGAGACTTTGATAGTTCGCAGGAGTACCTGAATTGTTCGTTGTCGATTAGTCAGAATATTGATGACAAGTCAGGCGAAGGGAGGACGCTCAATAATATTTCGCAGATATGTGATGCCCGAGGCGACTATGATTCGGCTATAAAATATCTCAAAAGTTCTCTTGGCATTCAGCAAGAAATTGGCGATAAGGGAGGTGAAGGTACGTCGCTGCAAAACATTGCAGTTACATATCTGAAAAAAGGAGACTACAAAAATTCTTTGGAGTACTTGGAACGGTCTCTAAATATAGCGCAGGAAATTGGTGACAAGAAAGGCGAGGGTGAAAGACTCTGTAATGTGGGCGCTTTTTATCATAAAATGGGTGTCTATGATAAAGAGCTGGAATACTTGAACTCATCGTTGTCGATTCAGCAGGAAATCGGTGACAAGGTAGGCGAAGGGATGACGCTCAATAACATGGCTGGTTGTTATCATGAAGTAGGTGATTACGATACAGCGTTGGAGTGCCTGAAACGGTCTCTAACGATAGTGCAAGAAATCGGTGATAAGAATGGCGAGCTTCAAAGACTCAATAATATTGCTGCTATCTACAGTGATTTGGGCAACTCTGATATGGAATTAGAGTGCCTGAAAAGATTGCTGCAGATAAGGCAGGAAATCGGCGACAAGTCTGGATTATGTGCGACGTTGTTCAATATGGGGCATATTTATTGGCAAAACGATGATCAATCGAATGCTCAGTCATCATGGGTAACAGTTTACCGGATGGCTAAATTAATTAACCTTGCACAGGCATTACAGGCATTGGAATCCCTTGCCGCTCAAATCGGCTTGCCGGGAGGCCTCGATGGCTGGGAGCAGTTGTCGCAGCAGATGGGTGAGGGCGAATAAGAAAGCTGTTCCCACTCACTGAATCGAAAGGTTCAGTTTTTTTCCAAGAGCTTCAGTATAGTGCATCAACATCGACAGCCGTACATCCTGTGAGTGATTTTCAATACGGGAGATAGTGGATTTATTGGTCTTCAGTTTACCCGCAATATCTTCCTGTGTTAACCCGACACTCTCACGAGCCTGACGAAGGAGCACCCCTATCTTGAACTGTTCATACCCTTCATCAAATGACTCCGCAAACTCTGGATCAAGAGCTTTTTGCTCATCAATAAATGCCTGTAGCTCATCCATGCCTTTTTCCCTCCTCGTATATTTTTTTTCGTTGCTCTGCCAGAGCGATCTCTTGATCTGGTGTTTTCTGACTTTTCTTGCTGAACCCGTTTGTTAAAATAACGAGGCTTCCCTTATCCATAAAACCCAGCAGTCGGAATGCGTTGTTGCCGTGTTTAGCTCGAACTTCCCAGATCCCGTCGGTGTTTTCAAGCTTTTTAAAATACTCTTTCGGTACTATCTGAATATCTCTGATTAAAGCGAGAACCCAAAAAACCTTCTGCTTCTCTTTTGCTGATAAAGAACTTAGAAAATCTTTAACAGGACTTTTCCCGGCAGAATTCTTGAAAAAAATTATTTCTCTCATCTGCGATATCTTCAAAAGTTAACTTGAGACGAAAATTAACTGAATTATTTGTAATACCAAGCCATTCTATGCAGGATATTTCGACGAGTTGATGGTTCAAAGTCATGGCGCTTCCGTTTTCACAAATCTTCAAACTAAAAATGGCAGGCTCTATTTTACGGTTGTTTCTGGCAAATTGCATGGGTAAAGCCTGAATGAAAAGTAAATTGTGCCACTACCACAGCATACCTTAACCAGCTACAAGAGTCTGATGATGGATGCTTGTATGGATTCCTTTTAACAGATAACCAGACGAGCCCTTGTCGCAACTTGAACACATCGAAGCTATAGAAAAGCGCCTCTGGAACGCGGCGGATACCCTGCGGGCCAACTCGAACTATGCGAGTAACGAGTACTTTTTGCCGGTCATGGGGCTGATTTTTTTGCGCCATGCCTACAGCCGGTTTCTGGCGGTGCGGGAGGGGATCGAAGCGGCTCTGCCTACACGCGGGGGCAAAACCCGTCCGCTCTCCAGGGAGGATTTTTCCGGCAAGAGCGCTATCTACCTGAAACCGGAAGCGCAGTTCGATTATCTGGCATCGCTGAAGGAGGGTGAGAGTCGGGCTCAGGCTATTATCGCCGCCATGAACTCCATTGAGAGGCTGACTACACCAACCTGCGCGGCGTGCTGCCCAAAGAAGAGTATTATGAACTGGATGAACCGGTGCTTGATCACTTGCTGCGTTCGCTTAACTGGGATGAGCTGAAAACGATCTCGGGTGATGTTTTCGGGCGCATCTACGAATATTTTCTGACCCGCTTTGCCGCACAGAACGCCCATGACGGCGGCGAATTCTTTACGCCGATATCGCTGGTTTCGCTCATTGCCCATGTGCTGGAGCCTGACCGGGGCATTGTGCTTGATCCCGCTTCCGGTTCCGGCGGCATGTTTGTGCAGAGCGCCCGCGTGGTTGAGCACCGGCAATTCCTCATCTTTTGCCCCCTGCTTCTCCAAAACTGATTACTCCCGAAAATGATCTGAATTTATAGGCTTCTTCTTTTGATTGTGTCTGGTTATTGATTATAATTGCCATAATGTCAAAATCATTCCAGTGGAGGCGATTTTCATGAATAATACTACCCAAAGCTTTTCATTGTTACGCCAGAAAACGGGTTTGTCCATCGACAAAATTGCTCATATTACCGGTTACAGCCAAAGGGAGGTCTATCGATGGGAGAAAAACGAGGTTGTCCCCAGAAAAATAGTTCTTGACCAGCTCACAAGGATAGCTCAACCATTGTCATCCTATGGGAAAGACTCTTCAAGCTTTACCTTCATTGATCTTT
>CAILXE010000169.1 GCA_903838095.1 uncultured Chlorobiaceae bacterium | reverse complement strand
ATCGAAACAGGCAACGAAAGCTGGAGAATTAGATCAAGAATCAATAACTGAAAAACACTGCCTGAGGTGGGTCAATTTTGGACGCCGATGGTGGGTCAATTTTCAATGCCGATTGACAAGCAGTCAGCATATCATGATAATAATTGCGCTTGCCGGATGGCGCAGGCTCCATTTTCCTCAATCGCTCATCGGTGAAGTTGAATTTATTATCCTTAGCCATGATCTCCCTCAGTTAGATTTCTGGCTAGATGCCGGTTAGATTTTGGCGGATAAAATAGGGCTTAGTTGAGACTAAATGATACAACGTCGGGAGGGAATGTCAAGGATAAGTACAGGGAAATACGCGATAAAGATATTTAGATATTTTTAGATATTTGCTAAAGACACAGACTCTTAATCAACAGGTCCCCGGTTCGATCCCGGGACGGCCCACCATTACGACTTTTCAGGCCAGTTTCGGGTTAATCTTGGAGCTGGCCTTTTTTGTTTCTGACGCCCCTTTAATACCATCCAGCACCGTCTTTATATCCCTGTATTTTCAATAAAATATACCACAAGACACTATTCAGCGCATAGCGAATAATCACTTCTTTTTCTTCTTTCTTGTCTGATAAAGTCCATTAGTATATATTGTAAGCTAGAAGGTTTGGGGGTGTTTTAAAAGGCGAAACACTCCCAAAACAAAATGGACACCTCAAAAAAAAGGAGAAAAGCCCATGCCTAAAAGGCATTGCACAGCTTACGGACGCCAAAGTAAAAAACAATTAAGCCTCAAGAAAAACAGTTCAAGCTATTTGATGGCGTCGTATTTTCTTGTAGTTTTGTTTAAAAAAAATATACACTAAAAATGATAAAGTCTGCGCTTGCCTCTTCATTATTCAATATTTTTTCAACAATAGACAGGCCTGACAGGAGACCATAATGACAGATATTTACACCAAAAAATCCTGGTTTAAGGGCCGAGTACTCTTTGGCCTGAGTATATCCTGTATCACAGGCCTTGTAGCGACCCTTGCCGTCCTGTACTTCACCATGCAACAGGACATTGGCCCCACCTACGCTGTGGGTATCAAAATGCTCACAGGCCTGAGACAGAATATTCTCTACAAGGCCTTGACAATTTTCGGAATCACCTTCTTTTTTATGATCATCGGCATTCTTATTCTGGCCATGCTCTATTCACACCGGATAGCAGGCCCCCTCTATCGGCTGACCCAATTCGTAAAAAAAGTAACAGAGGGCCACCTGAATGAAAGGGTCGGTTTAAGAGATAAAGATGTCATACACCCTGTGGCCGAAGAACTGAACAAACTGGTAAATGTGTATCACAACAAATTCCAAGAAATCAAAAAAGAAGTGGAAACCTTGGAAACCTTGACTGCCGAGATGGACAAAGACGAGGAAACCCTTTCCAAAATAAAAAAGAAGGCAAAGGAAATTCATCAACTAACCGAACAATTCCAATTATGATGGCGCTGTCGATCAGCGCAGATTTCAAAAAAGAAGATTTAACCGGCCATCATTGATGCGTCCCCACAGGAAATACCCCTTAGGGTGTAAATTATATTTTTTTTGCAAAATCATCGTTCCTAACAGTATTATCCATGAAACATTCTACCATTATATGGGGTTTATTATTTTGTCTTTTCACTGCTCTGACGACTTATTGTCTCGGGCCGGTTCCCCATGATTTTTCTCAATCTGAATGCATACTCTGCCACACGGGGGATCAAAATTCACCGGGATTCTTGACTGTCGGAAGCGGATCTTTGACATGTAAAACTTGTCATCAGAAGATATTTGAAAGTGGATTTATGCATCCTGTTGATATAATACCTGAGAAAGTTACTGTCCCGAGAGATATGCCCCTCTCCAGAACCGGATTATTAACCTGCAATACCTGCCATGATGTTCATGCTGATTACAACAAGTCCCCCAAATTCCTGCGCCGGCAAGAGCCTCCGCAAGTTTTTTGTGTGATTTGCCACAGTGATGGCAGCATAGGAAGCAGCCATGCGTCGACTCTGGCTGTCGCCCATTTTACTGCAAGTCACATTGCCTCCGAAAACGGAAAGAGCGGCAGCATCGACTCCATATCAAAAAACTGTATCAGCTGTCACGATGGTACTCAGGGATCTTCAGTCGCCATAAATACGGGCAACTGGGATCACAGCAGCAGTTTTTCCGGTCCAACACTTGGCAAAAAACATCCCATCGGCATTAATTATGAGCAGGCTCGAATGAGATCAGGTCGGAAATCAGATTTACGCCCCATCAATGAAGTTGATAAACGGATCAACTTTTTTGACGGTCAAATAGGATGTGGCTCCTGCCACAACCCTTATATGAACAAGGGCCAAGATCGCCTAGTTATGAGCGACAATCGCAGTGCGCTCTGTTTTGCCTGTCATATGATGTGATCAATGGAATCGTAAAAAACCTCATGGATTAAGGACTAATGCCGGCGGTTTTAGTCAATCGTCCCAACAAAATTCGTCTCAAAATCCGGTGCGATCCCTGAAAATATTATTTACGGACACGCTCTAAGAATACATAAATTCGAATATCAAAATTCGTGTTTGCCCTCTTTATTAGGAGATAATCATGGCACAACAACATTATAAACGCAGAAACTACTTTATCGACAAAGAGGCCCAGTCTAAATTCATGGCCGCTTTTGCACTCGCCTCCCTGATTTCTGCCGTGGCAGCAGTTTTCATTTTTGTCTCCCTTGCCCAGACAAAACTCGAGAAAACCCTGTACACCATGAGATTACCCGAAACAACCCTGGCCGACCTGCTTTTCAAGGAAATGGCATTGACCACAGGCATTGCTGTCATTGTGGTTATTTTATTATTCAGCTACACACTTAAGAAAATATTTTCGAGAATTGAAGGACCGTTGATCAAATTAAGAGGAGCTATCCTGAAAATCAAAGGAGGAAACCTGAGAGATGCTGTCGCCTTAAGGGAAAAGGATGAGCTTCAGACCTTTGCCCTTACACTTGATGAAATGAGAACAGCATTAAAAACAAAAATTCAGGTAATACAAATCAACAGTGAAAATCTCAGCAGACTTGGTGAAGGAGATGCACTGGACAGCACTCCCCTGACAGAAGAATGTCATAGGCGCCTGAAAACAATGAAACAAGAGTTGGAGTTGCTGAAACTATGAAGCAATTTCGTTACCTTTTCACTCTTCTGCTTCTCTTGCCTCACAATGGCCTGGCAGCTTCAGCAACACCCCATGACGACGCCGGAATCCGTTGTCTTGACTGTCACGTCAAATTGCCCCTTGAAAGGGTCACATTGTCCTTTTACAGTGACATTCCCTCAATCTGCCTGACATGCCATAAGAACTATCCCTGCAAGGACGATGCCAAAACGAAAGACGGCTACATTCATCCGATCAACATGACGCCCAGCATGGCTGTTCCCAACGACCTGGTGTTGGACAATAAAAAACAAATAAACTGCATTACCTGCCACTTTTACCACGACAAGGGAAAAGCAACGTTAGCTTCTCATAGTCACTATTTGCGCCGTTCTACAGTAAAACTGTTATGTATGGGTTGCCATAGAAAGATATAGCTATCAACCATGAAATACATTCTGTATTTCCGGTAGGTTGAATAGAGGTAACAAACCCAACGAATGTATTCGTTGGGTTTCATTTAGGCTATCCACATAGTCATTCTTGTTGGGGAAACACTTGAAGGGCGCCTAAAGCTGCACCAACCTCGGCTCTTTCCGTGCACAAAACCAGATCGCCAAATTCTTTGCCAAGGCATAATTCCCATCTTTCAGGAAACGATTCTGAAAGATGGCATCATCTCCAAAAATCACAAAATTGCCCTGTCCAACTTTTCCAGCCAAAATCACTGAAAAAGCCTGCATGGCATCTCTTTCGCTCAGTTTTCCATCCTTGTTCAAATCCACCCAGGCGCGAGGACTTGTCCTGGCAATACTCACAACCGTTTCACTTCTCTCCAGAAGGGCCCAACACCCATAAGCAGTAAAACTGCTTATCCCGGTCATCAGTGGATGAACAGTGAAATCTTTCACCATGAAATTCTGAGCATTGGAATCAACAAGATTCTCCTGCTCCAACACCACACCATTGGAAAATGAAACCCCCAATCGCGTAGCCAGGGACATATATGGTGAGGGAATATGGGTCATAAGAGCCACTTTTCCACCACGTGCAAGGAATGCAAGAATCGCCTCAATCTCAGAATCCACAAATGGTGTAAATGCACCGGAAACAATCAAAGCATCGACACCGAGCAGACTGTTTTTGGAAATCAAGGCTGTTCCCGTCCTTATTTCTGCGCCCTGCTCCGAAAACAGTTTAGCTAACCCGGAGAGGTCCAGATCTCCCTGTTTGCCGACAAGAAACTGCTGCGTATGTGCCTCGTCAAAAAGAACAACGGGAGATGCTGCAGCTGATGCGTCTTTTACAAACGACAAAGCAAGACAAAAGAAAAATATAATTATATGGTTCAATTTCATACAGTCCTCCAGGGAATATTGAATGTCGAATATTGAAGAATAAATGTCGAAGTTAAAATGCCCCAAACCAGTACCCACAGATAAAGAGATCTCTTCGCTCTTCTTTTATGATTTTTCATAATGTTCCTCGATCTCAAGCTCATGAAAGGGGAATGGGCGGCAAACATCACTGATGCCACCGCCCGTTACCCTTTCTTTTTTCAGGCCCTTATTTATTCAAATCATGGGCAATATTATGACAGTCGCCACAGCCTTTAAATTTAGCTGTGATGGCGGCAGGATGAGGGGTATGATGACAATCCTCGCATTTTGGAATCATTTTGTGCTCAGACTTATGGCAGGTCACACAACTTACATTGTGATGCTTTGCAGGGCTTGCCATTAACTGAGTATAAGCAACATCATGGCAGGAAGCACACTGCTTTGAAGCAAGGCTGTCGGCATAAGCAACCTTCAATGGTTTATGGGCCTTATGACAGTTGGCACAATCAGCCTGAACCATTTCCGGTGAATGACCTTCCTTATGACAGCTCAAACAACTCGGCACCATACCATGGGTTTTCTGGTGACAGGATGTACAAGCAAGTTGACTATGCGCACTTTTAAATTGTACCAGCTGAGGTTTTTGTTCCTTATGACAGGTCAGACAGGCATCCGTGATGTTTTTAGCTAATGTGATGTTCTTCGGGGTATGCGGGTTTGAATGGCAACTGAGACAACCCTCAAGCTTGTAATGCGGTTTTCCTTCATGACACTGACTACATAATGGAATAATTTCCTTAACCTCAGGTGGATGCCCTTCGTGACAATCCTGACAGGTTAATTTAGTTTTATGCAACCCGCCATGATCCCTGATTCCTTGAGTGGCTGCAGTATGGCATTTCGCACAATCTGAGTTGGATAAAATCCCACTGTCTACCGGAGCAGCCACCATCACGTTTGGCGCTGTTGCCGGTTGATTTTTTGATGATGAATCTGTAACTTTTGAACAGCATAACAGGCTGAACATTAGCGCTCCTGCTGCTGCAAACATGAGTGAACTTTTAAAATACACTGCCGGGCTCATTCCTTTCTTCATTTTCTCTCCTTAAAATGTATTATCCCTTCCATAAATATATTTTTAGAAAATCTGACATCCCTTTTCCACCCCAAACGTTAGGGATATAGAAATTACAAATTTACCGTTTTTGAACATGTAGGTCGGACTTCAGTCCGATAACGGCGGTAGTATTAACCCCCGCTGTCGGACTGAAGTCCGACCTACTCCTGTGGCCAATATCTGGCAATTCAGCAATTTCCGAATCCCTTAGCAAAAAAACACCTTCCATCCTCAAACGCTTTAAGGCGTACCTTGATACTTTGCAGATTCAGTACAATACCATTCCCCTGGAACCTTTGCATAGATTTGTTCTTACCGAAAAGACAAAAAAGACAATCATGATTCAATACAAACCACTTTGAACAGCAACAACGGTTGGGCCGTTTGACCCACATGGGGCAAACAGGCAACACATATTGCATATACTCTCAATGTGGTGTAATTATCATATTAATAGATGGAAAATCACCAACCTCTTAGGTTAAAGTTTCAGTAAAATATTTACATTTGCTTGAACAGGATTCAATCTCTACCCGTCACTTCGGTGATGCAATAACTAATGCCACTTAAAATAGACAGAAAAAGAAGAAAACAAAACCTTTTTCACTCTTCCTCCTGAGGGAATATTCGTTATCAGCTCAAAAGACATGGCCTGTCAAAAATCTAACTACCTGAGCAGAACAGAAAATGTTACATTCAAAATACGAAACAAGAGTGCAAAACCGAATAGTTACATTCCAAAATCTATCAATTTAAGATAACAGGAGTAAATCAATGAAAAAACCTACACTGTTTCAACGAAATACTAACACCATCGTCCTGTCCCTGCTGCTTCTCGCTTCATCTCAGACTGTTTTTGCCAATCCGTATTCTTCAACTCACACCGTTGTTCTTAAAGACGGGACCAGCCTTGACATAGTCATAGCCAACAGTCCTCCCGCTCCTCCCCAACAAAAACTGGCGGCCAAAGGTTTAGTAAGCGCTGTTCCCAAAACAGGTGATGTGAAGCTTTCAAATGTTCCGGCCTATATATGGTCTTACGGACCAGCCGCAACTGCCGGCGCCATGATTGCCGGATACTATGACAGGACAGGTTTTGCGAACATGTACACAGGGCCGACAAATGGCGGTGTTATGCCTTTGACAAATACAAGCTGGGGAGCCAGCGATAAGGGAGGAAATGAATGTCCTTTAAGTGCCACCAGACAAGGTGTGGACGGACGCGCTACCCGTGGCCATGTCGATGACTATTATGTTCATCAAGGTGACAGTGGCCCAGATCCTTATGTTGTCAATGGGTGGACGGAACACACTCCTGGTGAGTGTGTCGGAGACTACATGAAAGCAAGTAAATGGTTTCCGAATTCATCAACTGAGCACCCAACAATATTTCCAGAAAATATCAACAAAGATGGCGCTGCCACCTTTCTCTTTAGTGTAGCTGGTGATCCTGTGACAGCACCCTATCTGGAACAGCAGGGGTACGCGCAGTATGACGCAGGGTATGGACTTAAACTCTTTTTTGAGTCCAGAGGCTACAAAGTTTCAACCATGTACAACCAATATATTAACCCTTTGAAGTATTATGGTTTTACTTATGATCAGTACAAAGCAGAAATTAATGCCGGTCGTCCTGTGATGCTGCACCTGTCTGGTCATATTGTTGTGGGAATTGGCTACAACACTTCAACAAATAATGAGATAATTTTTCACGACTCATGGGACGAGTATGAACATACAATGGAATGGGGAGGAGATTATTCGGTGGGTCTTGCTACATATACGCATAACGCTGTAACCATTGTCACCCTGAAAAAATTTCCATGGCCCCTGTTCCTCCCCGCAATCAATCGCCCAAGGTAATCCCTAAGCCGATTGTGGGAAAAGTTTTCAGCTTTACAACGTGTCTTGTTTGCCTCTGTCTGTTTTGTGTGCAAATTACCCACCTTCAGGCAGAGGCGAGCCAGAACAAAAAAGATATTAAAGCCACAGTTGATGCGAGTGACTGCCATAAGTGTCATGAAGAAATTCTGTTTACTCTTAATATCAAGGGTAAGGCCCACCGGACTCTCTGTGGAGATTGCCATAAGGGTCACCCACCTGAAGATATCGGGATCATTCCACTCTGCAGCCAGTGTCACAAGGACGACAAGGATCACTTCAAACTGGAAAACTGTATGAGTTGCCATGTTGACCCCCATGCGCCCCTTGAGATTCGTCTGACCCGTAACATCACCATGCCGTGCCTGAGCTGTCATAGCGAACAGATGGAACAGTTGCAAAAGTATCCGAGTATCCATACAAAACTGGCATGTACTGCCTGCCATAACTATCATGGACAAATTCAACCCTGTCGTAATTGTCATCGGTCACACTCAGATACAATGAAAGATGACAGCTGTACGGTATGCCATAAGGCACATATGCCATTGGAAATAAGCTATGGGGACTCTATTCTTTCAGAAGATTGCGGTTCCTGTCACAAGGCTGAGTACGGGCAAATGACCACCAATACCAGCAAACACAGGACAGTTTCCTGCATCCGCTGTCATGCGGATACTCATGGCAACATCCCGGAATGTCAAAAATGCCATGGTCTCCCCCATGCTGAAAAAATCCACTCACGATACGGCACATGTGGAGAATGTCATGGACAGGCCCATAATCTTGACGCCACAGGTGTCTCCACAAATATTTTCGTGAAAGCCAGAAAATAACACGACAATGCTGCCTCTCACACTCCATAGCGAAAGCCGCAAAGCAAATCCCGCATACCGCTATACCCTCTACATCATTTTCCTCACAGCCCTGCTAACTCTCCCCCGGATCGCCTTTGCTGATTCCTGTTCCACCAAGGAATGTCATGGCAAGATGACAGAGTACAAGTATATGCATGCACCAGCCGCAAAAGAAGAGTGCCTGAAGTGCCATGAAAGAGTATCCGGGTCACAAACAGCAAATGGTCCCGACGCCATCCATCCCACGGCGAAAGGGCCGGAATTCACTTTAAAAAAGCAGGGGGAAGCCCTTTGCCTCCAGTGCCACGATTCCAAGGCCGACAAATATGAACATGGACCTGCTGCTGCAGGGGCCTGCACCACCTGTCACAACCCCCATGGCTCCAGCCTGAAAGCCTTTCTCAAGGCCCCTTTACAGCAATTGTGTTTAGGCTGCCATGAAGATTTTGCAACTGACATGAAGAAGACAGTCGTTATCCATTCAGTCATCAAGGAGCGTGACTGCTCTGCCTGTCATCAGCCACACAGCAGCGGCTTTCCATTTCTGCTCAAAGGGGAAACAAGTGTCAGCTGTTTTGAGTGCCACAGTAATATAGAGGAGAAGTATAAAAGCTCCCTGCACAAACACGCTCCACTCTACTCTGAGCACCAGTGTGCTAACTGCCATTTGGCCCACTATTCCAATTACCCGGCCCTGCTGAAATGGGACGGTAACGACACATGCCTTCACTGTCACAGCACGACCGGAGCCAAAAAAGATTCACCCGAGGCCGCCACATCTCAGATAGATATCAAGAACAAGAAATTCATCCACGAACCAATTAAAGATACAGGATGTTCCGCCTGCCATGATGCCCATGGCAGCAGATTTGGTTTTTTATTGAATAAGTCCTATCCTTCTACATTCTATGCCGGTTTAAAAAAAGACACCTATGATCTCTGTTTTGAATGTCATGACAAAGAGTTGTTAACAGAGAGAGACAAAACCACAAATTTCCGCAATGGCTCAATGAATCTCCACAACATCCACGTTGCCCCCCCCCGTAAGGGAAGGACATGTAAGGCCTGCCACAACCTCCATGCCAGTGACGGAGAAAAACTGATAACTCCGGAAGGCATCCCCTTTGGCGACTGGAAAATCCCCGTTCGCTTCAAGGCAACCGACACTGGCGGGAGCTGTATGCCGGGCTGCCATCGCACCATGCAATATGACCGCAACAAACCAGCAGACAACAGCAAAGAGGCCGCAGGAAAAGAGGCACCGAAGACTGAGGAAAAGCTGAATGACAAAGGCAATAAAGGTGACGTTGTAGTACAGCCAAAACTGGAAAAGCTGGATGACAAAGGCAATAAAGGTGACGTTGTAGTACAGCCAAAACTGGAAAAGCTCGATGACAAAGGCAATAAAGGTGACGATGTAGTACAGCCAAAACTGGAAAAGCTGGATGACAAAGGCAATGAAGGTGCCGATATCATACAGCCAAAACCCATAACCGTAATCCCCCAAACCGCAAACCCTAAACCGTAAACCCTAAACCGCTTAACCATGCAGCCAAAGCTTCATCCCATACTCTCACTCACTCTTGTGCTGACCCTGTTCACAGGCTGCTCTGATGATCCCCTGGTCAGACACAAACGGAAGACTGATTTCTTTGACGGAGTCCCTGATCTGCCTCCCCTTGCCCAACTCTGCAAAGACAATATGGATGATCTGTTCAACACCTATTATCAGGACAGACTGGCTGAGGCAAGCGCCAGCTCCATTGAGGAGAAAAAGGTGGTGACCGCAGGATCAAGCCATCCTCCTTTTGCTGACAAAAACTGTCAGGGATGCCATAACTTTAAAAAAACCAATTTGCTTATTGCTCCGGCTGACCAGCTTTGCGAAATATGTCACATCGATTTTGTAAAAAACAAGGGGGATTTCATCCATGGTCCAATTGCAGTACGCGACTGTCTTGCCTGTCACCTTCCCCATGAATCAAAGAATAAAGCTCTGCTTCGTGAGAGTGTCAGCGGCATCTGCAATAAATGCCATCAGGAAAAACGACTGGCCCTGGAAATGCACAATGCCGTAAAGGAACATAATATGGAATGTGTTAATTGTCATGATGCCCATGGTGGGAGCAGGCAATACTTCTTGAAATAAAATTATGCATGTTAAATATCGAATGTCGAATATCGAAGTGAAAACAATAAACCGCAAACCGCTTACCGCAAACCTCCTCTTAATACTATTCATCTGTTTGTTTCCCCACCAGGCCAACACTGCCCCCACCTGTATAACCGAAGGCTGCCATAGCAAGCTGCAAAAAGGATTCCCTGTTCACCCCAAAGAGTTCGCTTGCACAGACTGCCATAAAGGTGATTATGACCATCATGACCAGATTGAGGTTCGCTTGGAATTAGCTCCCAAAATGTGCCTGGAGTGTCATGAAGAGGTGCCACAGGCGCATACCTATCCTCATGCGCCTGTGGCTGAAAACAAATGTGCTGCCTGCCATAATCCTCACGCTCTTCCCGGAACAGGCTTACTGCATAAAAACCACCCCACCCAATTCTACGTAGATTACACCAAAGACCAGTATGGCCTCTGTTTCAGCTGCCACAAACCTGAATTAATGATGTATCCTGAAACGGCATTTGCAACCGGGTTCAGAGACGGCATCCGCAACCTGCACTACCTTCATGTGAATAAAGAAAAACGAGGGAGAAACTGTAAAACCTGTCACGATGTTCATGGTTCGGAAAATCCGAAACTCATGGCCAGCACTATCAGATTTGGCAACTGGCAGATGGATATGAATTTTCAGATCTCAGAAAAAGGCGGCAGCTGTGCTCCCGGCTGTCACCGGCCACAGAAATATAACCGGGAAGAGAATAAGTAACAGGAAAGAAGGTTAAGGACGGTTCAAGGTTCAAGGTTCAAGGTTAGTGAACCATCAACCGTTGAACCGTCCTTAACCTTCTTTCCAATTACTTATTCTCTTCCCGGT
>CAILXE010000168.1 GCA_903838095.1 uncultured Chlorobiaceae bacterium | reverse complement strand
GCCATCACGGAACACCGAACCAGAAAAGATTGGGCGTTGCAGATCAAGCAGATGCTTGACGAACGCTATCCTGATGCGATCAAGGTACGCCTGGTTATGGACAATCTGAATACTCACAGTATCGCCTCACTCTACGAAACATTTGAACCAAAAGAAGCCAGAAGGCTGGCTGAACGACTTGACATACATTACACACCCAAGCATGGCAGTTGGCTGAACATGGCGGAGATTGAACTCAGCGTCCTTAAGGGACAGTGCCTTGATCGCCGGATTCCGGATATGCCAATAATGCAGGCTGAAGTGGCCGCATGGGAGAAAGACCGAAACAACTGCACCAAGAAAATCAACTGGCAGTTCACAACATCGGACGCTCGGATCAAATTGACGCGGCTTTATCCGAAATTATAGCTGTTACATGGTACTAATTACTTTTCGACCCTCACCGCCAAAATGATGCCCGGCAAACCCATGCGAATTGTAAAACGATCAATAGCTCTTCTGTAGAATACTACATAGTTTTCATACCGTTCCTCTCCACGTGTTCCATGCAGCATATTCAGATACCAATCCTTGATATCCTGCATTCCCGAACATTGTAACGAGTAATTTGTAATAATATTCATAAATTCAGCCTGTTAATGTGTTTTTCTCTCCTGATTAGAACTGATCTCCCGCTAACCGCAACCAAGCCTCGGGACGCTTGCCAGTCCGGACAGTTGCTGTGACCAACCGGGAGAGCATCCTGGCCAGATCGAAGCGGCGGTTGAAACGATATTGATACTCACCGAGATACCGGTGAGCGTACTTCTCAAAGTCAAAGGCATGGTAGGTTCCGTTGATGGCGGTTTTTAAGTTACCGAGGATGGTGTTGACCCAGGTAAAACATTCCATGTCAGTGCTTTTGCGTCCTTGTCCAACAACTTCGCGCTGATGAGAACAACCGACTTCAGTAACTGCTTTGAAACACCAGAGTCCATCAGATACAACGGTTGCGGAAGAGACAAGAGACCTGTCAGCCCAGGCAACTGCCTCTTCGCGGGTAAACGCCTTAACCCGAGAGAAGACGGCGTACAAGGGGTTATTCTGGTTGTTGGTCTGTACGGCGGCAATGAAAGGTACTTTGTTTTCAGAGCCGCGCCCGGTCTTTCCCCCGGGGTTTTCTCCTCCGAGGTAGGCATCATCTACCTCGACCCGGTTTGAAAGTCTGGTTGTGCTTTCTCGCTCAAACATGACCTGCATGAGCTTATGCTTCATCCTCCAGGCCGCTGGATAACTGATGCCAAGTAAACGCCTTAGCTCAAGGGTTGATACGTTATTCTTGTTTTGAGTCAGAAAGTACATGGCCTGAAACCAAATAGTCAGAGGAAGTTTCGTTGAGTGAAAGATCGTGCCCTCAGTCAACGACGTCTGTGTCCGACAGTTACAACACTGAAACACCCTCTGAGCGTTACGTCGGTATCTGTAATGGTGCTCACTGCTGCACTTTGGACACCGAAAACCTTCAGGCCAGCGAGCATCCTCAAGAGCTGCTTCGCACTGTTGCTCATCGCCATACTTGGCAAGGAGCTGATTTAAGCTCATGCCTGGCTGTAACTGAATTCGATTCATCTTCACGGTGTACCTCCAATAATTGGGATACCGTAAAGATACTACAGACATAAGTCACAATATGTCATACCCGGCTGGAAAGCCGGAGATTAGTACTACTCAGGTTTTCTCTTGACTTTCATCGTTACATGTTATTATATATGTAACGATGAATGGGAGGGGACACTTATGGCTGCGATCGTATACCAGACCAATAATCCTAAAAACGGCGGTTGGCTGTGTTCAGCCGGTTGCCGGTAGCAATTTTGGTGTAGGAAGAGGTGGCAACGACGCCAACAATTTCCTGAATGCCCTCTGCGCTATGAGTCTGACTCTCCCGGCTACCCCCAACTGCT
>CAILXE010000167.1 GCA_903838095.1 uncultured Chlorobiaceae bacterium | reverse complement strand
GGTAGTAGATGCAGACAGCAAGCACTGCTTCCTGAAATATTGTTTTTCTGATTTGCCCAATTCACACAATATTTCAATCGGAAATCATCAAAACACTAATGATCTCTGACTTAATTTGTGGTACAAGTATCAGAGGTGGGTCAATGTTCGATCCTTAACTCAACTATTATTATCGGCCTTTTTGGAATATTGTTTCTGGAGTATGCAAGGAAAGTGTTCACAGCGAATTTTGAGAGCAATATTACTATCTCTGACCGTCTTAAGTTCGCTGTCATCAACTAACATTAATAATAAAGGAGGGTATTACAATGTCTCAACTTTTAGATCTACTAGGCAGTAAGTATCCCATTATACAAGGGCCCATCGGCGAATTGAACGACCCGAAAATGGTGGCCGCTGTGTCCGAGGCTGGCGCATTTGGAATGTTGGCTTTGGGCTTTGTCACTGATTTGGCCAAGATCAAGCAGTTGATCGCCGAGGTCAGGGCGCTTACAGACAAACCTTTTGGTGCCAATCTAATGATCGCCATGAACCCCAGCAACGAGGTTATCCTTGAGGTTCTGGCCAAAGAGGGCATCAAAACCGTGACTACCTCGGCCGGTTCACCGAAAAAAATCTATCCCAAAATCAAAGAGCTAGGCATGAAGGTACTTCATGTTACCTTGGCAGCACCATTGGCCGTCAAGGCAGCTGAAGCGGGTGCGGACGGAGTGATCGTATCAGGAACAGAATCAGGCGGTCTGCGTACTACCGGGCCAGAATCCACAAACATGATCTTGATCCCTCTTGTTTGCGACATGGTCAATGTGCCAGTTGTGGCCGCTGGTGGGATTGCCGACTGCCGCGGATACCGAGCTGCCTTGGCTCTCGGTGCTCAGGGCGTTCAGATTGGGACCGCTCTTTTGGCTTCCGAAGAAAGTCCAGCTTCACATGCTTGGAAAGAGGCCATTATTGCTTGTGGTGATGCCAGTACGACGCTACTGCCCATGGGTGGCATGGCTATGCGGACAATCATCAACCCCAAGATGGGACAACTCATTGCCTCAGATGCTGACCTCACCAAGGAATATAACATGATGAACGCCGGCCAGGCATGGCAAAAAGGGGATTTCGATTTGTTTCCAGCCGGTGCAGGCCAAGTAAGCGCCCTTATCAGGAGAGTCAAACCCGTCAAAGAAATCATCGAAGAAATGGTTTCCTGATGTCCACGGAAGCTAGATCCATTTATTATCAGGACATGTCCTGTGTCTATAGGCGTATGGAAGACAAACGGGAAAGGAAGACACTGCTGACCGGGGCTATGCCCCGGCAATTGATCTCGCTCGTTAAAAGATTTCAAACAGAAAGCATAAAGATTGCAAAGAATTTCTGCCTAGATAGTTGTAGATGGGGGACGGTGATTCTGTTGATTCAGTAATTGTTTTTTTTTGTATGCCTTCCTGAAATCAACAAAAAGTCAAGCCCGGCAAAAATGCTTGCCTTCAAGTAGTTATCAATAAAATATCCTATTGCCTCATAAATAAATGTTACCGGGAGAAGAGTGATTTTAGGCCATGATATCCATCCCAAACGTTGCCGGGATCAAACTGCACTACATGGTGCAGCAATTCCATCCTGATGACGAGAGGCTTTTCCCTCTCTATGAGATGGTGATCGAAAAGAAAAAAAGACTCCTGCTGCATGTGGGAACCGGTCCGGTCGGCAATGAATTTGTGGGCATCAAACGCTTTAGTAACATCATGAAGAGCTACCCGAATCTTCCCGCCAATATTGCGCACATGGGCGGACTTGAGTATCGGGAATTTATGCAGCTTTTGGATGTCTATCCCAACCTGTACTTAGATACCTCATTTACCTTCTGGCCACAGGCACCATGGTGTTTTGACCTTGATGCAAGTATGCTTACAAAATATCAAGATAGAATTATTTATGGATCTGATTTCCCGAATATATTTTTACCCCGTGAAGATGAAATCAACTATCTCTACAAACTGAATCTCTCCGATGATTTCTATAACAAAATATTTTGGGCCAACGGGATTAAACTTTTAACGGGCATACTACCTGCGTCTTCGCCCTGATTAATCCTGGTATATTATCAGTTTCACGGGTATGAACCCCAAAGCAAGCTTTGGAAACATATTTCGCAGCAAGCTGCGGGGCTTTATACCCTCCGCTGTGCGGGATTGTTCAACTTACCAATTCCGCTACGCTGTCGGAATTGGAGTT
>CAILXE010000166.1 GCA_903838095.1 uncultured Chlorobiaceae bacterium | reverse complement strand
GAGCTGGTACGCAAGTTTCCTGACTTGCATACTATCGGGCAGTATGAAACACATCTTGCTGAAAAATATACTCCTGAAGTTGTTGAGTTGTATGTCAACGCTCTTCTTGACTACGTGAAAACCAATATGGGAAGGACCCATTATAAAGAGGCGTGCAGGTATCTCAGGAGAGTGATCAAGCTTGGTGCACGAGAGAAGGCAAACGAATTGATATCGTTTTTCAGGAGTGAATATCGTCAGCGAAAAGCATTGCTGGAGGAGTTGGATAACGTGTGAGAGGCTTTACCTTGGAACGTCATAGGTCTAACCCCTCATTCAACGCGGGCCGCCTTTTAACTCAAACGATAGGCCCTGCGGAGTAAAACCCTTTTTTCTGGCTGTGGAGCATTGCTGTATTCGTGACGTTTTTACCGTATCGCGTCTGCGAGGTATAAGCACATCCCCAATTGACGACGTTTTTGAAAATAGTCAGGAAAATAGAGTAAAGTGGTTATTATGGCTGATATCATGTATTTTTTGTCAGATTTTTTTTCGGGAGAAAAAATGACACAACTCATAGTCCATAACAACATACCGAAATTGATTTGATCATTGAGCAGATGTTTAAATCAGCTTTGAGGATGTTTTGAAAATATCATTATTGACCATAATAATTCTGTTGACGGAGTGTAGTCTATAGGCTACACTGAGGCTATGATTGAAATTCGTAAAACCAGCCATTTCGCCAAGTGGATCGACAGGCTGCAAGATATCCGGGCACATGCACGCATTCAGGCAAGAATTGAGAGACTGGCTATGGGAAATCCTGGGGATGTTAAGCCTGTTGGTGAAGGGATTTCACAGATGCTTATTGTACGGTCCCGGTTATCGTTTGTATTACATACTACATGAACAATCAGTGATAATTTTGCTGGCTGGTGGCGATAAAAGAACGCAACCAAAAGATATAAAAGCTGCGCTTCACGTGGTCAAAAATTTATAGGAGTAAAATATGGCAAAAACCGTGACTACAAAATATGAAGTATCCGAGCACATTCGTACCCCTCAAGAAATGGCCGCTTATCTGGAAATGTGCATTGAAGAAGCAAATGGAGATACATCTTTTATTATTAAGGCATTAGGGGATATCGCAAAGGCTAAAGGTATGACACAGGTGGCACGTGATGCTGGTTTGTCCAGGGAAAGTTTATATAAGGCTCTCTCCGGGGACAGAAATCCAGGGTTCGACACAATTCTTAAAGTAATAAGTGCCCTGTGTTTGAAATTGCAAGCAGAAGTAGCACATACATCACAAGTAACGGTCTGAGACAAATCAATCCCGCAGGTCGCTATTGATTGCGTGATGAATAAAGCATGCCAACCTGACTGACGGTGTTTTGAAAAATTACCGAGATTATATTAGGTGCTCATATTCCTGCCAATACTATGAATCAAGTTGAGGAGACCATAAATAACCATTGTCGCCTCAATGGGATAATAATCACAGTAATATGAGAAAGGTCTATGAATCGCTAATGGTATTCACTGAATTATCTCCACCCCATGCCACTTAATCTTTACATCAGCAATCGGATGGAAGTCCTGGTTGACACCCTTGCGACAAAGCTTCGCAAGCCGCTTGCCTCTGCGTTCACCAAGGAGGTGATTGTGTTGCAGAGCCGAGGGATGCAGCACTGGCTCTCGATGGAGCTGGCATCGCGTTTTGGTGTATGGGCTAACGGGAACGATCCCTTTCCTAAAGCGATGGTGCAGAAACTCTCATGCCGTTGAGTTGGTCGTGCCTATGGTTCAAGCGGCAGGGGAGGGTAAGCAAAGTGTTTGATGCCCTGCATTTGTTTGTTATACTTCAACAACTGTTTGTTCTCGAACAAGGCCAAAAAGGTTCAAATGGTCCGATCAGGCAATTACAATGTATGGGAGAAATATAAATGCTGAAGCGATTACGAATACAGAATTTCAAGGGTTGGAAGGATACTGGCACTATTCGTATGGCCCCTATTTCCTTGTTTTTCGGTGCGAACAGTTCTGGAAAGTCCAGTATAGGTCAGTTTTTGATGATGTTGAAACAAACCGTTGAGTCTCCAGATAGGAAAGCTGTTTTTTTCCCTGGTGGGAAAAATTCTGCAGTACAACTTGGCTCATATCAGGAGATGGTCTATCACCGAGATCCAGAAAATGAGATTTCTTTTGAATATCAATGGATACTGCAAAATGTATTAAAGTTTAAAGATCCTGTGTCACAGGAGTCATTTTCAGGAAACAATCTGGACTTCGAAGCGGAGGTTTCTTTACGCGATTCAAAACAAAATTTATTGCAAGTTAAACGATTTAAGTATCGGTTATTAAACAACGAGACTCAATCACTTGCTATTGAACTAACAAGAAAACCGGAAAAGCGAGAGTATGAGGTATTGGCAGAGGAGTATAATCTTGTAAGAAAAAAAATGCGGGCATGGGCGTTAAAGGATGTTAATCGATTTTATGGTTTTCCTGATGAGGTAGTAGTTTACTATCAAAATGCTGAATTTGTACAGGCTTTAGACTTTGAGCAAGAGCAACTTTTTAAATCAATATGTTATTTAGGTCCATTACGGACTAAAGCAGACAGAGTTTATACATGGGGAGGGAATGCTCCTGAAAGCGTTGGAGCAACAGGTGAAAACACGGTAGCAGCTATACTGTCAGCAAGAAATAGGAAAATAAGTATTGTTAAGCCTGGTGCAAAGAAAGCTTCTCCAGCTAAACTTTTCGAAGAAGTTATAGCGTTAAAGCTTAAAGAATTGGGTTTAATCGAATCATTTGAAGTCGAAAATATTTCTGGACAACTTTACAGAGTTAAAGTTTGTGCCAAAGGGTCAAAAGACGGAGTCGATCTTCCTGATATCGGTTTTGGTATATCACAGGTACTTCCTGTTCTCGTCGAATGTTTTTATGCTCCTCCCGGATCAATCATACTCATGGAGCAACCAGAAATTCACTTGCACCCAAGTGCTCAGTCGGCTCTTGCTGATGTCATGATTGATGTGATCAATTCAAGGGAAAACGGCGCTGATCGCAATATTCAGTTGATTATTGAAACCCACTCTGAGCATTTTCTTCGGAGGCTGCAGAGGCGGATTGCTGAGGATGTTGTATCACAGGAAAAGGTGTCAGCCTACTTTGCCAATACTACAACGACTCCAGCGACGCTTGATCCGCTTCAGATTGACATGTTTGGTAACATCCAGAGCTGGCCCGAAAATTTCTTTGGTGATGAGATGGGTGATATTACTGAGCAGGCCAAAGCTGCAATGAAAAAGCGGATGCAGCAGACTCATGAGACATCGGAGGAATCTGAATGATTTTACCGAAGAAATGCCTTATGGACACAAATGTCCCGAAAACGGCCAATCTTGCTCTTGATCCAGACCAAGTACCTCAAGAATTGGTGGGATGTGTTCTTGCTTGTGTTGAGGCTGTGGAGCATGTTATCAAAAAACAAGCGCTGGTGATGGATGCTGGAGAGGAAATTTTTGATGAATACCGTCAACAGCTTTCCATGAAAGGTCAGCCTGGTGTGGGCGATCGTTTCATGAAATGGGTTCACGATAATCGATGGAGTTTGCCCAAAGCGGATCGAGTAACGATTACTAAAAATGGAGAGTCATACGATCAATTTCCGAATCATATTGGTTTAATCCGGTTTGATCCCTCTGACAGGAAGTTTATCGCTGTTGCAAATGCCCATCCGCATAAACCACCTGTTCTTCAGGCAACTGACAGCAAATGGTGGGGATGGCAGGATGCCCTGAGTGAGGTTGGGATTACGGTGCATTTCCTTTGTCCTGATTATGTCCAGAAAAAATATGTGAAGAAGATGGAGTCATGAAAGAAGATTTCTTCAAATTTCCTTCAACACCACATCTTACCCTTCTGGGTGATATAGCGGTTAGAGGTGATAAGGTTATGTCGGAGTTGGAGCGGGATGAATTTCTTTGTCATAAGCTTGTTGTTGAAGAAAAGGTGGACGGAGCAAATCTTGGAATATCCTTTGATGAAAAAGGAGGGCTCCGTGTTCAGAACAGGGGAAACTACCTTCATTTTTCAAAGAAGGGGCAGTGGAAAAAGCTTTTTGAGTGGATAACGCCACACCAGGAGTTGCTTTTCGATCAACTGTCTGATCGTTATATCCTGTTCGGCGAGTGGTGTTATGCCCAACACTCTGTCGTTTATACCCGTTTGCCGGACTGGTTTCTTGGGTTTGATATGTATGATAAATTGACGGCCCGATTTTTTTCCTGCACTCGACGGAATGAGATTTTTCAGGTGCTGGGTATCTCTCAGGTTCCACAGGTTGCGATTGGTC
>CAILXE010000165.1 GCA_903838095.1 uncultured Chlorobiaceae bacterium | reverse complement strand
TTTTTTTCCCAAGACTGAATGCGGCCCATCCCACCAGCAGGGCGACGACAATACCAGCTACAGCATCAGCCCAGGGAATGCCCAGCGAGACAAACATAAGACCGGCGAGAACAACTGCTGAACTGAGAATATCAGAGCTGAAGTGCAGGGCATCAGCTTCAAGTGCCTGACTATTTGTCTCTTTGGCAACTCTTTTCAGGGCTCTCGATCTGGAAAAATCGACCACAATGGAAATAACCATAATAGCAATGGCGTACCAGGTGACCTCAATTTCAACTGCTCCGGCAATCAGACGTTCAGTTGCTGTGTAAATGATCCAGATGCTTGTGACAACAAGAAGGCCGGTCTCGATAAGCGCTGAGACACTTTCCACCTTCGCATGTCCGTAGTGATGTTTGCTGTCGGCAGGTTTATCGCTCATTTTGACCGCAAACAGGGTGAGTGCTGCCGCTCCAAAGTCGAGAGCGGAGTGAGCAGCCTCAGAAATAATTCCGATACTACCGGTCATGATACCGACAACAAGTTTCATTGCGGTAAGAAAGAAGCTCGCTGTTACTGAAGAAAGGGCAACATTCTGTTTTTTTTGACCGTGTTCCATGAAGCGTTCTCTCTCTTGAAGAATATCAGTGATGTTATTACCAATTGTTTCTGTCGCAACAGAAGAAGTGCTCTGGCACAACGTTTATCCTGTATTATAGCATGAATGGCATTCAGTTTATAATGGTTGCAGTGCAAATGAGACGTTTTTGAACATTTTTGCCATGCTTTATTCTTGTTGATCTCCATCAATGGCCGATTATGTATAAATCCAAAACCCTTGGTTATATTAAAACGCACTCCACTTCGCTTCGGTAAACCAGAAAAGCTTGAACAACCATGAAAATCGGTATATCCTGTCATCACACCTACGGAGGGAGCGGGGCTATTGCTACTGAACTTGGCAAGGCGCTTGCGGAGAAGGGGCATACGGTTCATTTTTTCAGCCAGGCGGCACCTTTCAGGCTGGGTGCGTTTTCACGAAACATCTCTTACCATGAGGTTGAGGTGATGCATTATCCACTCTTCGACTGTCCATTTTATTCTCTTGCCCTCGCCTCAAAAATTGCAGAGGTTGCCTTTTATGAAAAGCTTGATGTGGTGCACGCTCATTATGCAATTCCGCATGCTTTGAGCGCCATGCTTGCTCTGCAAATGCTGGAAGACAAGTGCGCGGAATCGAAGTGTTTCAAGTTGGCAACTACGCTGCATGGCACTGATATTACCGTTGTGGGTGCAGATCGGGGAATGCAGAATGTTGTCAGGCTTGCCATTAACAAGTCTGACGGCGTGACAGCGGTTTCAGGTTATCTCAAAGATGAAACGGTCAGGATGTTCAATCCGAAGAAGGAGATAACCGTGATTCCAAATTTTGTGAATACGGCACTTTTTTTTCGGGCCGCCAAAAATGAGATCCGTGAACAGCTTGGCATCAAAGACGAAAAAGTTGTTATCCACATTTCAAATTTCAGGCCGGTAAAGTGCATAGGGGATATTATCAGGATTTTTCATGCTTTAAGCAGGTCTGCCAATGTCTTGTTGCTGCTTGTGGGCGATGGTCCGGAGCGGAGTGAAGCCGAGGTTCTTGTCCGTCAGTTCGGGCTCATTGACCGGGTACGGTTTCTTGGCAAGCTTGTCGATATTGTTCCGCTGCTCTCTATTGCTGATATAATGCTCATGCCGAGCAATGCGGAATCGTTTGGGCTTGCAGCGCTTGAGGCCATGGCTTGTGGCGTTCCGGTTGTGGCTACCATGGCGGGAGGGTTTCCCGAGTTTATTGTTCCCGGCAAGCACGGATATC
>CAILXE010000164.1 GCA_903838095.1 uncultured Chlorobiaceae bacterium | reverse complement strand
TGTTCTTTGAACCGGCCGTACCGTCGGCCGCTCCCACCGGGACATGCAGGATGAGTAATCGCCCTGTGTGAAGCTCCCGGAAACGTACCCGCGGGTAACCGTAGGCTGATCCGTGAGGGGAGGCCGAATCTGCCAGTAGCAGGCGGAGAGGGGCAAGGGAGAGAGTGGTACTGGCTAAGATATCTGAACCGGCGCAACCGTCGTTAATCCTAACGAGTGAAAGCTACTGTCACACTCGAACCAAAAGGTACGTGGGCTGGTAAACGTCTGAAATCTACGTTTACACGGTCAATAAACCCCACCGGCGGAGAGGCGGAGCCTAACCCACTCACAGGTTCACTATGCGGAACACGGAAACCCCGTATTTCCGCCCGGATATGCCGGGCAATCCAACCGTAAGGAAGTACCATGGGAGTGCGGGCACAAGAACGAGGAAGAAGCGAACGCCGCCCTGTAATCGGGCGGATAGGGGTTGCAACATCACCCCACGTGAAAACGGGCAGACGTCCTCATGGTCTCGATTTGCAAGATAACTTGACGAACCTCCCATGCAGAAGGAAAGCAAATGGATACGGTAAATACTGTATGTGCGCCTTCCGGCCACGACTGGCAAGGGATCAATTGGTTCCGGGCCAACCGACAGGTCAGGAGGCTTCAGGCGCGTATTGCAAAGGCAACAAAGGAAGGCCGTCACGGCAGGGCAAAAGCCTTGCAATGGCTGCTGACCCACTCGTACAGCGGCAGGGTTCTTGCCGTCAAACGGGCGACAACGAACCGGGGGAAACACTCTCCCGGAGTTGACAACATCGTCTGGAAAACACCAACAGCAAAAACCAATGCAATAGCGTCACTGAAGCGAAGGGGCTACAAGCCTCTTCCTCTTCGGAGAATCCATATCCCGAAGAAAAACGGCAAAACCCGACCTCTTGGCATCCCGACCATGACAGACAGGGCCATGCAGGCGCTCTACTGGCTTGCACTGGAACCTGTGGCGGAAACCACCGCGGACGGAAACTCATATGGGTTCCGGCCATGGCGGTCAACAGCAGACGCGGCAGAACAATGTTTCATCTGCCTCGCCAAACGCGATTCTGCACAGTGGGTACTTGAGGCTGATATTGCCGCATGCTTCGATGCGATAAGCCATGAGTGGTTGATTGACCACATCCCTACGGATACTTCGATCCTCCGCAAATGGCTGAAGGCAGGCTTCGTGTTCAACAACGAGCTCTTTCCTACAGTTGCCGGTACGCCGCAAGGCGGCATCATCAGTCCGGGACTGGCAAACATGTGCCTTGACGGCCTCGAACAAACGCTTGCAATAGCATTTCCGCACGCAAAAGCCCGTGGTTTGAAAATGAACATGGTGCGTTACGCTGACGACCTGGTTATCACAGGTAACTCGAAAGAGTGGCTGGAGAACGAGGTCATCCCAGTGCTGGTCAATTTCCTTGCAGAGCGGGGACTCTCCCTCTCAGAGGAAAAAACCAAAGTAACACACATCACGGACGGAGTTGATTTCCTTGGCTGGAACATGCGCAAGTACGGCGGCAAACTGCTTATCAAGCCGTCAAAAGCGAACATTAAGGCCCACCTCTCCAAGGTGAGGGAAATCATCAAGGCGAACAAGACGATCAAGCAGGCGGATCTCATTGGTCTCCTCAACCCCGTCTTGCGGGGGTGGGCGAACTACCATCGTCATGCTGTCGCCAAGGGCGTCTTCGCTCGTAACGACCACGAGATTTGGTCAATGCTCTGGAAATGGGCGAAACGGCGACACCCAAATAAAAGCCTCCAATGGGTTATGGACAAATACTTCCATACCAGAGGGGGCAGAAAATGGAGGTTCATCGTTGAAGAGGCGGACGGAAATGGAGAGCATCAGCTCTTCATGGAAGCCAGTATGCCGATCCAGCGACATGTCAAAATCAGAACGAAGGCCAACCCACACGATCCAGTGTGGGGAGAGTACTTCACCGCCCGAAAGAAACAGATGAGAAAATCGACACCGTTGAGTTGCCGGGTGCCTGAAGGCGCCTTATTCGAGGCTTGAGCCGTGTGCGGTGAAAGTCGCTTGCACGGTTCTTAGGGGACGGTGGTGCAGCAATGCACTGCCGTTACCCGGTCT
>CAILXE010000163.1 GCA_903838095.1 uncultured Chlorobiaceae bacterium | reverse complement strand
TGTTCGACGATGAAATTTCGTCAGACGCAAAAGAGCCCGAGTTGATCGGATATTTCCTTGAGAAGGGTTTTGATGCACTTGTCGAATCGGGCGAGATTGATCGCAGAGTCAAGGCCGTATTGGGGAAATAGAATAACTAATAGTCCGGATAGAGGAGTACCGCATGTTACATTATTTGAAAGTGACATGGCAAAACCTGAAAGAAATTTTAGTCATTGGCTTACGTGGTACTTTGTTGGTCACGATCTTCGCACTAATCGGATGCGGATTTGGCTATTTGCTTGCCGCTCATCCAACAATATGGGTCCGGTCAATTGTCGGGGGAGTGATGATTTTTTGTTTTATCATCTGGGTGACATTATGGAACCCCTGCTGCTCGTATAACCGTAGGCGGTATTTGGGAATGAACAAGAGCTGAAGCACAAAAAAAATTCTACAACCTCCACAGTTCAAATTTGTATCGCGGCGTGTCTCTGAAATATCCAGAGCACGCTTTTTTTATTTTCAATTCTGTTTTTTATTTTCACATAGGACGCTATACGGGGGTGGTGAGAGCTTATTCTGAAATCAACAAGACCGTTACTCCGAAATATAAGCGGCCATCATTTGTAAGTTCAAGTCCAATAATCTCATAAACACCATAAATCAGGAGGTGCGCCATGAAAGTAAGAGACCTTATCTTCCCCGAAGGCATTACAAACAAAAGATCAAAAAAACCGGTGCGGGTACTCGGCATTGACTTGGGCACCACAAACTCCACCGTGGCAGAAATCGTTTTTGACCCCTCAAATAAGAATGATATCTGCGTGCGATGCCTGGCCGTTGAACAGCCGACCGGCAATAGAAGCCACTGGAATCCACTTGTTCCTTCAATTGTCGCAATACATGATGGACATGAAATAGTTGGCGAAGGCGCCAGGCTGCTGCGGAGCAAGAGCCGTGAAGCCGGAATGATAGAGGAAAGTAATCTCTTTGCCGCAGTGAAAAACCATATGGGTCTCCGTCGCACATACAACATGGCTCCTGCCGGTTACAAGTCTGCCGCCGAAGTGAGCGGACGAATCCTTTCGTTTCTCAGAGACGCTGCAATGAAAGATAAGGCTCTTGAACCTGCTCGCACGACTGTTACGGTCCCCGCTTCCTTCCAGGCTGCTCAGCGTGATGACACTTTTAAAGCAGCATCGCTTGCAAAACTGACCGTCAGGGGTGGTGATCTGCTTGACGAACCGGTGGCAGCATTTATCGGCTATATAGCAGATCATCCTGACAAATGCCTTGTAGGAATTGGAGAAACAAAACACCTGATGGTTTTTGATTTCGGTGGCGGCACCTGTGATGTGGCAATATTCCGAGTGAGCACTGATCTTGCCGGAAATCTGATGGTGGCCTCATTATCAGTGTCTCGATACAACCGCTTGGGAGGAGGGGATATTGACCAGGCGATTCTTTATGAAGTTCTCCTGCCGAACCTCATGGAACAGAATGGACTGGATCGGCATTCTCTGGATTTTGAAACCAAGAAAACAATCATTGAGCCGGCCTTTATTGGAGTAGCGGAACAGCTTAAAATAGGGTTGTGCGAGAAAGTACTTCAGGCCTTGGAAACCGATGAAGACATTTCTGGTTTGACAGAGACCTGCCATAAGAAATTTATTTGTCAATTGCCAGAAGGCGGCAGCCTGACGCTTGTTAATCCAACGTTGACTCTGGAATCATTTGATAAGGTACTCACTCCTTTCCTCGATACGGACATGTTGTTCACCCGTGAAACGGAATATTTCCA